>JALYMD010000512.1 GCA_030773875.1 Chloroflexota bacterium
CGGCGGCGGTGGCAGCCGAGCGGATGGGTGGGAACGACCGCCGGGCGCTCGGGCAAGAGGGCGACGAACTGTTCCCAGACGGGCTCCAACAGCGATACTGGCACGGCAGGCACGGGAACCTCCAGCGCGACAGAGTCCAAGCACCTCTGTCTTCGCCGGCCCGTGCCTGCCCCACCTGCTCCCTATTGCCGGTCGCTCTTAGAGTTCGGCGAGGAAAATGATGATGGCGCTAGGGAGGGTGAGGACGACGGAGCCGATGAGCGCGGCCCAGAAGAGCTGACGCTGGCGGCGCGTGCCCATCTCCCAGAAGTCAATCACCATGATCCGCAGGCCGTTGAGGGTGTGGTAGATCACGGCGCCGACAAGGGCGATCTCCATCGGGATCAGGAAGACGTTGCCGTAAAACTCCACCGACTCATCATAGATGTCCCGTCCCAAGCCGATCAGCATGATGTCGATGATGTGGACCAGGAGGAAAAAGACAATCCCGATCCCGGTTGCGCGATGCATCACCCAGGCGTACTGGCCGGGATCGCCGCTATAGATAGGTGGGCCGCCGGCGCGGAAGCTGCGCGCCACCCAAAGCACGAGCGCGAGCGCCCCGAGATAGGTGCCGATCGCGAACACAAAGAGCGAGCCGCCGATCGCCTGGGCGATCCAGATCTGACCGGCGAGGGGGCCGAGGTTGTCCCGCGCCGCGGCCTCGTCGAAGGTGAAGATCGTGATGCTGCCCATCCCCGTGAAGACGAGGCCGGTGATCCAGATCAGGGAAAGCGTGAAGACACGCCAGCCTGCCCGCCGGATATAGTCTGTGACGGAGTAGCGCAGCCCGATGAGCCCATGCCAGAGCGCCGCCATCAGGAGCACCCAGTCGAAGGTGCGCCAGAGCGGATTGGCCCAGCGGTTGGCGACGAAGTCGAAGGTGGTTTCCGAGGGGACATTGAGGTAGTGGGTGATGAACATGTGGGCGAGGGCTAGGATCACCAGCAGGCCACCCGAGAGCCGGAGAAAGTACCAGGCCAGCCGGTCGGCGCTGGGCGCCATCGCCCCGTAGCCCGAGCGGGCCCGTCCCGTCGTGATCGACGCCATCACTCCCCCGTTCCTCCGGCCCACCGGTTCCCGGGCGCCACTACCCGCCGCCTGGGCCTTCCACCCGCCCGCAACGTCACCATTTTACGCGGAGAGCCCGTGCCGCGGGACGTGCTCGCGCCACCGATGCGGTGATGCACTTCCGGAGCGCGAGGGGCCGGGCTCGCGCCGACCATCATCGCTTCGTCGCGGAGCCCGCGTGGGACGGAGCCGAGGCTGGCTCCACCCACGTCACCGGCCAACGGGCGGTCGATGTCCATTGTGATAGCGTGCTGGTGGGGAGCCAGGAGCAGGCCGCCTCAATGCCGCTCCAGGCTGGAGAAGGGTGTTGTTGCCATCGACAACGATCACGAAGATGTTGTCACGGTGCGAGCCGGGGTGAGGGATGTGACAGTCGAAGGGAGCGATCCGCGAGGCCCGAACCGGGTCGAGATTGCGCTCGGGCGGGGCCTGGAGTGGGCGATCCAGTGCTGGGTGGCGACCGGTGGGCGGCGAGTTGCTCCCGACGCCGCCCCATGGCTTGTAGGCCCGATCGGGGCAGAGCGTATCGGCGCAACGTTCTACGCTGCCTACGCGGCGGAGGCCGGGCTGGAGGCGGACCGCGAGGCGCCTGTAGCCGGGCTGCTGCCAAACTTCGGGATGCTTGGGAGTTCAGGTTTCGACCCGGCGGGGGTGGATCGCGAGATCCGCGATTTCTACGAGCGGACCTCCGACTACCACCTCGACGTCTGGTCCCAGTGGAGTGGAGCGCTGCGCTTCTTTGCGCGCACGCTAATCTACCTGGTGAGCCGCAACATCCAGCAACTCAACCTGCCGATGTCGCCATTGGCGACTAGTGCCGGGATGAGCAGCGAGGTGATTCCACTGCGGGAGCGGCGAACGGGAGAGGTCGTTTTCACTAGCTGGCTCCGGCGCGCCGCGGCGACAGGCGAGGTAGTCTACGCCGGGTTCTATACGGCATCCCATCCAGAGCACTACGATGGGGTCTGCGTGAAGGTGGTCTTTCCGCTGCCGGGTGGCTCGGCCACGGTCCTCCTCCGCCCCGAGGCTCAACAGGACGGATCACTCAAGCTGATCTCTGCCGGCACGCGGTTCGGCGACCCTGGCTATTACCGGGTTCACCGGATTCGGGACGGGAAGCTGAGGGTTCGCTATCTGCCTCTCAAGGAAGCAATCCACGTCTTCCGAGATGCGGCAGGAACTCTTCGCACCCACCACACCTTCGCGTTCTAGGGCCTGCGGTTCCTCACCCTCCACTACAAGATGACGCCCCGGCCAGGCGCCGGGTCCTGATATCTGATGTGCGGGTCCGCCATGACCACGACTTTGCCCGGGAGCGGACCGTCGTTGGCCGGATCTCGATCAGCCGATGCCGAGCGGGATGCTGAGGCGTGCAGACTTGCGATCCTTCTCGCCGGGCGATCGGCGACCGCGGTATCAGCCGCGGTGTCGAAGTAGCCCCAAACGAGGACAGTCATACAGGATGAGGATGTCGCCCTCCGAGCTCACGAGACAACCCACGGCCGTCCGGCTGTTGACGGTCCTCGCCTGGATGGGGCTTATCTTTGCGCTCTCGTCGCGCAGCAAGCTGCCGAGGCCGCCCGGACTCGGACCCGATCTGGTAGGGATCGCAGGACACTTCACCGTCTATGGCGTGCTCGCGGCGTTGCTCTGGTGGGCCCTACCTGCCCGCACTTCAGAGCAGTGGCAGCGCTTCGCGTTGGCGCTCGCCGTGTCGGTGGCGTACGGGGTGAGCGACGAGTGGCACCAATCCTTTGTGCCGGGGCGCGATCCGGCGCTGTTTGATCTTGGTGTGGATGCTCTGGGCGCCGCGACAACCCTGGTCGTGTTGAGGCTAGGGTGTGTCTTCAAACGGGCAACCAGAGCCGGATGGCAGCGAGGGTGAGCAAGGCATGGTAGGTCTCCTCCAGTTTCTCGTACCGGGTAGCGATGGCCCGGTGC
>JALYMD010000513.1 GCA_030773875.1 Chloroflexota bacterium
CCATCCCGGCGGAGGTGCACCGGTAGATGCGGAAGCACCAGTAGCGCGGTTGCCCCGGGCAGCGGGTGGGCTCGATGCGGAATACGCGCCCAGTCGCTCGCACCTTGACCTGGAATCCCAGCCCCTCGGGCGTGCGGGGAACGAGAACGTCGATCGCAGTGTCCGTCACGAGCTTGCCTCAGCCTGAGCGATTGGGACCGGCGCCCCTTCGATTCGAGGGTCCATCGTCACTCCTCACGGTCCGCCCTATCCGGGACAAGATCCCGGCGGCGTGGGCGGACACGATGGTGAGTACGCCACGGACCGGCGTTGAGACACCACCCATCGCTCGCCGGCACCCCGGGTATCTCCCGGGCTTGGTGTCACTTGAGCATACCATAATCTGACGATTCGCATTTTTGGCTCCGAGTATCGCACCCGTACTGCCGGTGCTACCATTGACGGGTGCAGGGCGCAGAAGGGACAACAGAGGCATGCCCACCGGAACCGTTAAAAACGTACCGAACGTCAAGAACTACGCGTTTATCGTCCGCGATGGCGAGACCGCCGCGGAGAACCGGGAGATCTTCTTCCATCGCACCGGGGTCGTCGACGACGGTTTCGACAACCTGCGAGATGGTCAGCGGGTCGATTACGAGGAGGAGCGGGACCCGCGGGATACCAGCAGGCGCCGCGCCGTCCGCGTGACCCCGGTTCGCTCTTCCTAAATCTGACCGCGGAGCGGTCGCTCACGCCGGGCACGGAGCCTGGCCCGAACGCAATCGCCAGCAGCACCCGCACGACCCGACGGCCCGCCTTGCAAGGTGGGCCGTCGGCCTTTCCTCCCCAGAGGACGGCTCGGCCTGTCCGGACACAATGTTCCCCTCCCGGATCAGCCGCAACGATCTCCTGCTCCGTACCTTAGAGCCTGTCTGAGAAGGCGTCAGGGTGGTGCCAGGCGCTTGAGCATGAGGTGGATCATGGCAACGTAGATCCAGGCCTCGCTCGTCTCGGGCAGGGCCTCATAGTCCTTGCTCAGCCGGCGGCACCGACCCAGCCAGGCGAAGGTGCGCTCCACGATCCAGCGCTTGGGCAGCACGGCGAACGAGGTCGCGCCCTCCGGCTTCTTGCCCAGATCAATCACCCAGCCACCGACCACCAGCGCCCAGACCAGTAGCCGCCCTGCGTAACCGCCATCCGCCCAGATCAGCACCAGGCGCGGGAAGTGCCCCACCAGCTTGCTCAGCACCAGCCGTGCCCCGTTCCGGTCCTGGATGTTGGCCGGATGCACCGCCACTGCCACCAGCAAGCCGAGGGTATCGACGACCAGGTGGCGCTTACGGCCGGTCACACGCTTGCCGGCGTCGTAGCCGCGAGGCCCCCCTTTTCCGTCGTCTTGACCGACTGGCTGTCCAGAATCGCCGCACTGGGGCTTGCCGCCCGCCCGGCCGCCGTCCGCACCCGCTCACGCAACACCCCGTTGATCCGCTCCCAGGTGCCATCCAGCCGCCAGAGCCGGAAGTAGTGGTAGACGGTGCGCCAGGGCGGGAAGTCGTGGGGCAGGGCACGCCAGGTGACGCCGTTCCGGTCGACGTAGAGGATCGCGTTCATCACCTCTCGCATATCGGCGCGGCGCGGTCGACCGCCCGCTTTGGCCGGCGGGATCAGGGGCGCCAGCAGCCCCCACTGGCGGTCGGTCAAGTCAGTTGGGTATCGTGGTCTCGTCATCCCCCTAGTCTACCGGCCCGCCCCCTTCTCAGACAGGCTCTTAGAGTGATAACGACGTGGTTTATGACATCGGTGAGCCGGCCACTCGGCACCCGGCCTACCACAACCGAGAACTCCCCGGTTCGTCGTCAACACTCAGATGACGCGTCTCGACGCTGCTGGGCGGCATCCTCGCTCCTCTATACGGGTACATGTAGCCATCATAGGATTACACCTCGGCCCCACCACGATGGTGTCCGTCCATAGCGGATGCTAGAGTGCCGGCTCTGCGGCATAGGTCTTCGGGCGGCGCAAAGGAGCAGGCCAGCATGCTTGCTGAAAATGCTAAAGACGTCGGTATTCCTTCCTATGACAAGATGCTCTGGCCTACGCTCCAAGCCATCAAAAGCCTCGGCAATTCTGGCTCTAACCAAGAAATTGAGGACAAAGCCATCGAGATCGCGGGGTATACAGAGAACCAACTGAATGCGTTGCACGGAGATGGTCCTCAAACGGAAATCCGCTATCGCATGGCGTGGGCGCGAACGTACTTAAAGGCCGTCGGCACATTGGATAACAGCAGTAGAGGTGTTTGGTCTGACCTGCCCCCATTCTTCGGTCCACTTATTCTGAGAGTCC
>JALYMD010000514.1 GCA_030773875.1 Chloroflexota bacterium
CCAAAGCCCGCCTTCTCGATCGCCGCCTGAGCCGCCGCGTCGGCGCTGGAGACCGGGTTGCCGGCGACCATCTGCTCGGCGGCCGCCTCGCACGCCTCCGTCGCCACCTCGAACGCCTTGCGCTGCAGGTCGCTCTTTGGCTCGCCGACGAAAAGGGTCCGCTCGTTCTCGACCACCAGCCCATTGAGGCGGCAGATGATGATATTGACGACGCCGTCGCCCTTCTCGAACCGCTGGCCGCAGGTGGCCCCAGTCCCGTGCGGCGCGGCGGACGCCGGCCCGGAGAGGGAGAAGAGGCGGACCTCAAGCCGGTCTTCCGGGTAGCGCCGCGCCCCTTCCTCGGCGATCAGCCGCGCGATCTGAAAGTCGAATGCCGTCACCACCTCGCCCGGCTTGAGCAGCTCCATGAACCGGTCCTGACCGTAGTCGGTCAGTTCGGCGCATCGTCGCATGATCTCCAACTCGGCCGGGTACTTGACCTGGCGCATCTCCACCAGATAGCGCGTCACGTCGACGAACTCGAACCCCGGCTCCACCGCCTTCAAGGCGGCCGGTCCACCGCCCTCGACGCCCAGCTTGCCGCGGCTGATTCCGGCCTCGCGGAGCTTGGTGACTAGCAGCAGGGCCCACTGGTCGCGGGTGTACGTGCGGTTGCACATCCGCGGGTGTTCGACGTAGATGGCGTGGTCGCGGATAAAGATCGTCCCCCGCTCCTCCGCCATCCGCAGATGGTTGGTCGAAAGCTCGTTCATGACCAGGAACGGGTCGCCCTCGTGCGGGATGACCGCCGCGACGGGCCGCTCCCAGGGGGCGACGTCGAGGTGGAATCCCGACACCATGTAGAAGTTCTCGGGCGTGGTCACGACTAGAGCTTCGAGGTCGTTCTCGCCCAGGTAGTCCCGGATGCGCTTTGCCCGGTCAGCGAACACCTCTTGCGGCACAAACGGCATGGCTCCTCCCCCTCCCTTATCGCTTCAGGCGCGGGTCCAGCGTGTCCCGCAGCCAATCCCCCGTGGTGTTCACGGCCAGGGCTACCAGCGCCAGCGCCAGGCCCGGAAAGGTGATCAGCCACCAGGCCGCGAAGATGTAGTCGAGCCCTTCGCTGACCATGCTTCCCCAGGCCGGGGTCGGCGGCTGGACGCCGAACCCGAGGAAGCTGATGCTCGCCTCCGCGATGATGAACCGCGCCACCTGCAGCGTCCCGATCACGATCAGCGGCGTCACGATGTTCGGGAAGAGGTGGCGAGCCAGGATGCGGGCGGGCGAACAGCCGGCGAGTGTGGCTGCCTGCACGAACTCCCGCTCCCGGGTGACCAGAATCTCCCCGCGAGCGATGCGCGCGTACTCCACCCAGCCGACGATGACGAGGGTGATGATGATGTTCTGCAGCCCGAGGCCGATGATCGCGTTGATCGTCAGCGCCAGCAGGATGAACGGAATGGAGAGTTGAACATCGGCCAGCCGCATCAGAACTACGTCCAACCAGCCCCCGAAGTACCCAGCCAGCATCCCTATCGGGATGCCGATCACCGCCGACAGGAAGACCGCGACAAAGCCGACCGTCAGCGAGACGCGCGCCCCGAGCAGCATCCGGTCAAACACGTCCCGGCCGAGTTGATCGGTGCCGAGCAGATGGTCGGGTGTTAGCGGCGGCTTGAGCCGGGCCCGGAAATCCGGGTTGTTAACCGTGTCGGGCACTAGCAGTGGCGCCAGCACCGCCGCGAGGATGACGATTGCCAGGAAGGTGACCGCCGCCAGTGCCCAGGGATCCCGGATCAGGGCTTGGGCCGCGTGCCGCTGCGTCGAGGGCGCGGCCCGGGGAACCGCCACCGCCAGACTGCTCATGACTGGCGAACCTGCGGGTTCACTCGTCCGTAGGCCAGGTCGGTGAGCAGGTTGGCAAGGGTGTACATCACCGCGAAGAGGACCACCGCTGCCATCACCACCGCGAAGTCCCGGTTCAGCAGTGCCTGCACCGTGACCCAGCCGATGCCTGGCCAGGCGAAGACCTGCTCGATGATGACGGCGCCCTCAAGCAGCCGCCCGATCTCCAGTCCCGTCATGGTGATCAGGGGGATGCTGGCGTTCTTGAAGGCGTGCCCCCAGACCACACTGCGGCCGGCCAGGCCCTTCGCCTGCGCGGTCCGGATGTAATCCTGGTTGAGGACATCGAGCATCGTCGAGCGAGCTAGGCGGGCATAGCGCGCGGTGCTGAAGGCTGCCAGCGTGATCGCCGGCATGATCATGTGCTGCACCCCACCGCGGCCGCTAGTTGGCAGCCAACCGAGCCGGACCGCGAAGAGCAGCATCAGGAGCAAGCCGAGCCAGAAGCCGGGGATCGCCTGCCCAGCGACGGCAATCAGGCTTGCGACCTTGTCCCAGATCGAGCCGTGCCGGGTCGCCGCTAGGACGCCGAGCGGCACGCCGATCGCCAGCGATAGCACGAGAGCGACGACGCCGAGTTGGACTGTGGCTGGCAGCCGCTCGACCACAACCTCCATCGCCGACCGTTGCTCCCGGGTCGAGTTCCCGAAGTCGCCCCGAGCGGCGTCCCCCATGAACCGCCCGTACTGGACCACCAGCGGATCGTTGAAGCCCAGGCGGTCCCGGATCTCGTCGATATCCTTACGGGAGGTGTCCATCGGCGCGAAGAGGAGCACCGGGTCGCCCGAGAGGCGCACCATGAAGAAGACGGCCGTGACCGCGAGCACGACCACGACCGCCCCAGATACGAGCCGACCGGCAACAAAACGTCCCATCTTCTGGACGACCCGTCCTCGTTGCGCTCCCTGCTACCCGGTCCGTGGGCCGGTCTGGCCCATCCACAGGAACTCGTCCGGTCGCGGAGCCCATTCGACCTTGTTGGAGACGCCGTAGATGTCATGCTGCTGCCAGAGGAACAGCCAGCCGGCATCGTCGTAGACCATTTGCTGAACCTCGTTCCAGATCTGTCGCCGCACCTCCGGATCGACGGTCTTCGAGGCCTCCGCGATCTTCGCTTCGACGTCAGGATTGGTGTAGCCGCTGTAGGTGGAGTCGCCGACGAAGAGGAAGGCCAGCGTGCCGTAGGCCTCGAGCGCGGGGCCCCAACCCAGGTAGAACATATCGCCGGTGCGGCGATTGACGATCTTGTCGAGATGGGTGCCCCACTCGTTGTACTGCACCTGGACGTTGATCCCGATCGCGCCGAGCGAGGCGGCGATTGCTTGGGCCGCGTCGGAATCCATCGGGTAGCGCCCTTGTGGCGCATCCATCACGATCTCAAGCTCGCCCGGCTCGTAGCCGGCCTCCTTGAGCAGCGCCTGTGCCTTCTCGGGGTCGTAGGGATAGGGCTTGATCTCCGGGTTGACGTCCGGGTTCAGCCCCGAAAGGGCACCGGCCATCCGTGTGGCCTGACCCTGGAAGACTCCCTCGATGATGCCCTCCACGTCGACCCCGTAGTTGATCGCCTGCCGGATCCGCACATCGTTGAGGACGCTGTCCTCCCGGTTGTTGACCAAGGCCACGTAGTTGATCCGCGACGAGGGGAGCGCCTCAATCCGGGCCACTCCGCTGTTGTTGACCGTCTCGATGGAGTCGACCGGGACGTCCTTGACGATCTCGATCTCCTCGGCCAGCAGCGCCGAGAGGCGGGAACTGAACTCCGGAATGAACCGGAATTCGACGCGGTCCACCTGGACGGGGTTGCGCCAGTAGTTGGGGTTGCGGTCAACGACGAGGCGCTCGCCGCGCTTCCATTCCACAAACGTGAACGGCCCGGTCCCGATCGGCTGCTCGGCCATCTTCTGGGCGCCGGCTTCCTGGAGATACTGGGGGTCGATTGGGTGGACCTCCCGTAGGCGCTGATCGATGATCGGGAACGGTTCGGCCGTCGTGATCCGCAACGTCTGCGGATCGACGACCGTGACATCGCTCATGACCTCCCAGCGCTCCAGGTAGTGACTCTCGTTGGCCGGATCCTTGGCCCAATCGATCGCCGCCTTGAACGCGGAGGCATCGAGAACGTGCCCGTTGTGGAACGTGATGTCAGGCTTGACGAGCTTCAGTTTCCACGTCAGCTCGTCCACGTTCGACAGCGTCGTCAGCCACGGCCCAATGCTGTACTCCTCCGTCGGGTCGTGGAGAAGGGCTGGATCGTAGATGTGTTCGATTGGGACGCTCGTGGTCCAGTCGACGATGGCGTTGGGCATCAGCGTCCGGGGGTCTGCCCCGAGCGCGATCGCCACCTTTGCCAGTCGCTGTTCCTGCGCCCCGGCTGGACGGATGCCGGCCAGGCCTAGCGGCCGCGACCCGGACGCGACCGCCGCGGCCGAACCCAGGCCGATGCCCTTGAGAAAGGAGCGGCGGGAAAGCTCGGGAAACCTGGTCGCCATGTTGCCTCCTTGCTGATGCAGCATCTGGACTCAGTGGAGCGAGTGGGGCAGGAGGGTACCGCCGGTCCAGTATGCCGTCAATGGCCCGCACCCCTAGCGAGCCGGCCCAGTTTATCCCCGTGAACCGGGAGCGATACCCCGCACGGTCGTCTCAATCCGGTAGACGCTCGTATGAGCGGTCAGGAAGAGGACGGAAAAATCCGGGCCGCCGAAGGTGAGGTTGGCCGGGTACTACGCCGGGATCGCCAGGATGCCAAGCAGATGACCGTTTGGCTCCACGACCCAGACCCCACCCGCGCCGGTAGACCAGAGGCGCCCATCCTTGTCGACCTTCATCCCGTCCGGCGGCCCGGAACGCCCGTGCCCGCGCATGTCGACGAACAGCGTCCCGTTTACCAGCGTGCCGTTCGGGAGGACGCGGAAGCGTCGGACGATCAACTCCTGAGAGTCGCCGACGTAGAGGAGGGATTCGTCCGGGGAGAAGGCGAGGCCGTTGGGTTGACTGAACGACGCATCCAGTAGCGTCAGCGTTCCGTCCGTATCCAAGCGGTAGACGCCCTGGTGCGGCAGTTCCTGCTGCACCTCGTGGCCGGCGGCGCGGGAGTCGCGGATGCCGTAGGTCGGGTCGGTGAAGTAGATCGCTCCGCTCGAATGAACCACCATGTCATTAGGGCTGTTGAGCTTCTTGCCCTCGAAACGGCCGACCAGCGTGGTCTCTGGCCCTCCGTAGGTGGCACGAGTGATCTGCCGCCCGGAGTGCTCACAGGCCAGCAGGTTGCCGTCGAGATCCAGTGTCAGCCCGTTGCTGTTCCGGCTCGGCTCCCGGTAGACCTCAGCAACGTCCATTCGCTGTCGCCAACGGTAGATGCGGTTGTTGGGGATGTCGCTAAAGAGGAGGCAATCGTCGGTGGGCACCCAGACAGGCCCCTCGGTGAAGGAGAACCCTGTGCAAATCCGCGTGGCCTCCGTGGCCCGGAGCAGGGCCGAGAGTCCGTCATCTCGTTCGATCGGCATCGTTCCTCACAACCTCGATCGCCGGCGTGAAGGGCTGCTGGCCCGTCAATCGGCGCCCATCATCGCACGACGTCCACGGACACGAACGCCGGTGCGTACCGGTTGCGGTCTGGGAGCGTGGCACGGCTCCTGGGTGTTACGCGCCGGGGTTCGGTGGGCTCGCGGATCAGGCGGTCGCCTACAGCCCGTCTTCCTCGACAGGGGCCGCCGCCTGGGCGGCCAGCGGCCCGTTCGCCAGGGCCAGCACGTCCGCCAGCATCCCGGCCGCAGTGACGGCAGCCCCGGCTCCCGGACCGGAGACAGTGAGGGGATAGGCGTCGTAGCGGTGGGTGCGGATCGAGACGACGTTCTCCGGCCCCTGAAGCGCGCCGAGCACTCCCGTGGCGGGAATCGCCCGCACGCCGACCGTCAACGGACCCTCTGGCGTCACCGTCGCCACGTACTTGAGGGAGCCGCCCGCCGCCTTCGCGGCCGCTGCCCGCTCGGCCATCGCCGCGTCCAGGTCGCCGACCCGCTCCAAGAACGCCTCCACCGGCACGTCCCGCAGATGCTCGGGCACCAAACTTTCGACCTCGATCTCGGTCAGATCCGCCCGCCGCCCGATCGTGCGGGCCAGGATCAGCGCCTTGCGGGCCACGTCCAGCCCGCTCAGATCGTCACGGGGATCCGGCTCGGTGTAGCCGCGCTCTTTAGCGGCGCGGACCGCCGCCGAGAACGGCTGCCCCGCAGTCACGTCGGAGAAGATCGCGCCCAGGGTGCCGGAGAGCGCCCCCTGGATCTCCAGCACCTCGTCTCCCGTGTCCAAGAGCCCGCGCAGCGTCGACATCACCGGCAGGCCGGCGCCGCAGGTCGCCTCGTAACGGAGCCAGCCCGCCGGGCCGGCCGCCCCCCAGAGCGCCGCCGTGGTGGGGTCCTCTGTAGGCATCGCCAGGGGTGCCTTGTTGGAGAGCACCACGCTGGCGCCCACCTCCAGCGCCCGGAGATCCAGCATCGCCGTCTGCTCACCGGCCCCCGCGTCAACCAGAACGGTGGGGCTGGCCACCGCGATCCGCTCCAACGCCCCCTCCGCCGGCACGATCTCCGCGTCCTCACCGGCCAGTTCGCCGAGCGGGACGCCGAAACGGCGTCCCTCCACTGCCGCCCGCAGGATGTCATCTGGCAGCGTCGCACCTCCTGGGCCGACCAGCGCCCCGCCCCGTCCGACCAGGGTGCCGATCTCGATGGTTAGCCCAAGCCCCCGCCAGCGCTCGCGGTTAGCCAGCACCTGCTCGACGACCGCACCGCCGATGGTGCCAATCCCGACTTGAACTAGCGTGATACGTCTCACGGGAATAGCGTCCTCTTGGCTCTGCGGGTCACCCACGACTGCCACGGCATACCGGGTTCTGTAGCATGGTTCGTTCGCCGACTGTTGGGTCCTGCCCAGCGCACTGGCCCGCGATGGGCACCCGGCGCTGCCCACCTCTTCGCGGTGATGCCCGTCGGTCGGCGGGCATCACATCTCGCGTTTCCTAGGGTGTGTCTTCAAAGGCGTGGTAACGTTGGGAGATGAGCCGAGACCGAGAACTGACCGACGAGCAGTGGGC
>JALYMD010000515.1 GCA_030773875.1 Chloroflexota bacterium
GCCCAGGTCCCGCTGTCCCACCGGGAGTAGACCGCTTGAGTACGAGACTAGGGGACGGAGCCAGCGAAGGGAAGGACCCAGAGGGCACGTTTGGGGAGGTGACGGGAAGGGACGGGATGGTGCGAAGGTTAGGGCACGTACGGTCTGCGACTCGGGCGGATGGCCCTATGCGCTGTAGCCAGGCGAGTGTGAGGCAAGGGGGCCGACCCGCGGACCACGCATGCTTCGGTCCCACACGTGTGCTATGGGAGGGAAGTCGCCAAGTGGCCCTACGATCCGGTTCAGTTATTCGCGGCCGGGATAGTATTAAAAGAAGAGCGTGATGATTCCTAATGCGGCTGTGCTGTCCAACAACCCAACGAGGAGTGCTTGGAGTTGCCATGACTGAGTTTTCCGGCACCCAGACCGCCCGGGGCTTCGAGACGTATGCGCGGGACTACTTTTCAGGTCTCTGGGGAGTGGAGCTACAGACATCTATCGTCGAGGTTGGCGGGAGCGTGCCGAAGAGCTTCGACTTTGTGAGCGCGGATCGTCGGATCGTAGGTGACGCGAAGTGGTACAGCATGCGGGGGAATGGCGGGGTTCCCCAGGCGAAGTTATCGGTCATCGCCGAGTATGTATGGCTGCTCCAGAAGGTGGAAGCAGAGCACCGCTTCCTCGTCTTTGGCCACGATCCGTCCGTGGCCGAACTGTTTTTGCATCGGTATCGGGCACTAAGGAGTCCCGTAGAGTTCTATTTCTTGGATGGCTCCGGGCATCGTGTGCTGTAACTGCCCGGGGGCACTCCCTGTCGTCGGTGGGGGGTACTGGCACAGCGATGCCAGGTTCGAGGATTGCGAGCGGTAATCACGCGACGTCCGTCCCCGGTGTAATTTTTCCGTGAGGCACCCGCTTCCCCGAGCCCGGGGACGTATTCTCGGGCTCGCCTCACGAAGCCTGACCGCGCAGAGTGCGAGTGGTCGGGCACCCACAGCCAGCACATCAACTCGGGTCTGTATCAGAGCTCTAGCCCCCAAGGCCAAGGCGTGCTGCAGGGGTTGGGAGGTGCACACGGGGCGTGCGCCTGATGAACCCAGGGAGCCGCGCTCGCGCTCGCGTCTCCCCGGTGCAGGCAAGAGGGTTGTGTAGGGATTACGACCCGCCGTCGCCGTGGACGATGCCCTCGACGGCCTGCGCGGCCTTGGAGACGAGGCCGGAGCCGCCGAGCTCCTCCTGCAGCGGGTTCTTCGCTGTGCCGAAGAGGCGCGGGTCGGCGATGGACAACTGGGGCACCTCTCCCTGTGGCTGGGGCTGGGCGACGTACTGGAACTCCCCCTGCCCGTCCATCGAGGGACCGCTGGCCCAGTGTCCCTGCTGGCTCTCCGTCCCCTGGGAGGCATTCCAGAACTGGTAGGTGAACGGCTCCGGCTCCCGCTCCCGGGGGAAGACGCTCGGGACCGGCGTCGCGTCCAGGCCGTCCTGCTCCAGCTCGGCGATTGCCGCCAACCACTGGTTCTGGTGCATGCGGTCTCGAGCGATCAGGAAGCCGAGCATGTCGCGCACGCCCGGGTCGTCCGTCATCTCGTAGAGGCGGCAGACCTGGAGCCGGCCCTGCGATTCCGCGGTGACGTTGAACCGGAAATCAGCCAGCAGATTGCCGCTGGAGACGATGTAGGCGGCCGTCCAACGGTTGCCATTGCTGTCGGAGGGCATGGCCCCCATACCGGCCACGATGTAGTCCTGCGGGTCCATACCACCCATCACGGCCCCGACGGCCGGGTTGTCGGACACCATCCGCTCCTGGGTAGAGATCGGTGCTCCCTCGACGAGCTGGGCGATCATCGTCGCCAGCATCTCGACGTGAGCGATCTCCTCGGTTCCGATGTCGAGGATCATGTCCTTGTACTTCTGGGGGCCGCGGCAGTTCCACCCTTGGAACAGGTAGGCGTTCATGACGGACATCTCGCCCCACTGGCCGCCGAGGACCTCCTGGAGGCGGCGGGCGAAGACGGGGTCGGGTCGCTCTGGCTTGGCATGGTATTGCAGCTGCTTGACGTGGAAAAACATGGTAACGCCTCCCTACGGACGAACGAGCAGACAGCCGGCCTTCATCGACGTACGTCGCGAAGCCAGCAACATCAGTGCCATTAGCGGTGCATTCCTCCATGTCATGAACATCCCCAGTGGTGTTGCCCACATCGGACCAGGACTCAGACTGGGGAGTGGCTAGGGCTCGGGTATCAAGATTTGACGAGGATCCTCACTTCGATGGGGTGGGAACTGGCATGGTGCGATCCGCGCGACGACAGGGGCGCCGCCCCCTACGCGGCGCCGTTTCCTGCACCGAACCGGACATCTGTGATGAGGGACTGGCAAACCAAGCGCCGCCGTTGAGTTCGGCACTTTCAGTGGAGCGGACATGCGTCAACCAGGTCGGCATCGTGGAGGGAGAGCACCCCACCAGGACTCGATGAAGATGTCGAGGTCAGAACCGACACGGTAGCGGGGGACTCTGTGTGCTCGGGTTCGAGGCCGACTTAGCGCGAACGGTCGAGCGGTTCGGCCGGCGCGGGCCAGAGAAGCAAGGTGCCATCAGGGGCGGTGGACACGGGGCTCACGACAGGGGTTGACGGGGTTCCGGGCGCTGGCGAGGCGGCGGGGGACGCCGTTTCCGGTCTGGATGTGGCCGTTGCCACGAACGCGTCCACGAGGGCGTCAAGAGCCTCAGGTGTTGGCGCGGAGGCGGTGAAGAGCCAGGGGCTCGTCGCGTGCCCCCAGGCGAGGGTGAAGATCGGACGCGTGATGGTGGGGGTGCCAGGCTTGTCGCCCGCGACGCCTGCCGTGGTCGTGGCACGGACCCAGACAAGGTCCCCATCGCGGCCGAACGCTTCGGCGCCGTAGTCGGGTACGCCCGCGACGGATGTCACCAAGGCTTCGGCAGTGAAGTCTGGAGGGAAGAAGTCGCCGGAGGAGAGGTCCAGGGCCTGGAGGGAGAGCGGCGGACCGAAGGCAGGATCGACCGCTCCGTAGGCGGCGACGAGGCGATCGACGGATTCACCTGCGTCCGGCTCCGTGCGAGCTTCCCCGGCAACGGTCTCGGGCAGCCGCGCAAAGAGGGCACTGAGTTCCGCGCGGCCGGCGGGGAGCGGTGCGCGGGCCAGCCCGCCCGGCGCGGGGACCGCAGGAAGCGATACGGCCGGAGTGCCCTCCTGAGCCACGACGGGGGCGATGGGAATCGCGAGCAGCAGGAGCAGCGCCGCTAGGGCGAGGAGACGAAGCACCGCGGGCTCTCCTCGTTCCGGATCAATCGGCGCGTGGTGCGGGCGTGATTGCATCGTCAGGCTCGAGCGACGGTCACGGTTGGCGACACGGTTGCATGCGGCCACGAACAAGTTAGGGTCGCCGACGAACGCGACGCGGCGAGAAGCGGCGCCTGGCGGAGACGACGGGTCACGTCTTCAGGGCGCCGGCGGTGATCCCTTCAATGAAGCGGCGCTGCAGGGCGAGATAGAGGAGGACGACGGGCAGCATCGCGATGGTGACGCCGGC
>JALYMD010000516.1 GCA_030773875.1 Chloroflexota bacterium
ATCCTCGCTGTCCTCATCGGCAACGTGCTGAACGGCCCACTTGGGGCTGTTCTGGCCATTCCGGTCGGAGCAGCGGTCCAGGTCATTGTGCAGGACCTCCTTGGGGGTCGACGGGACGACGCGGACATGGGCGAGACGGGTGCGGTGTTGGCGGCCTCCCTTCGCGGAACGCGCTCGCCGACGCGATCCGGAGCCTTCACGGCGAGGATCGATCCCCGCCCAGTTCGCACCGAAGGGACAGATGCGACCGGGTCCCGCAGCGAGGTCGAGACGCCCCCGAGCCGACCTCCGCGTGGGAAGCACTGGGGCCCGAAGAACCGGCGTGCAGGCGCGGGACGGGGAGCGGATTAGTCGTGGCCGACAAGCACCAGTCCGCGAGCACGCGCAGTACGGTGGTCGGGCTCTTCGACGACAACATTGACGCCGAGCACGCGATGATGGCGCTGCGCAAGGCGGACCGCCGGCCCGAGCAGGTCTCCCTCATCGTTCGTGACCGCGCCACCGAGCGGGAAGGGGAGGCGGATCGCCACGGGGCGATCACCCGGGCTCTTGCTGGCACTGATCTGGACGGGGTCGGAGACTGGCTTCACGGCCTAGCGTCGCTCATCGTGCCCCAGCATGGGGCCTTCCTCGTCGCTGGCCCCCTAGGTGCGGCGCTCGCCAGCGTTAGCGCCCCGCCCGATGAGACTGGAAGCCAGAGAGGGAGCGTCGCAGGCTCCAATGCCCCGGTCACGAGAATCCCTGATACGGCCGGTCTCGCCCACGCGCTGGTTGCGTTCGGATTGTCTGAGGACGAGGCCATTTATCTTGAGCATCGGCTGGAAGCGGGATCGACCCTCATCGCCGTGACCGCCCCGAACGCCCGCCAGGCCCAAGCCACCCGGCACCTCTTCGCTGAGCATCAGGCCGTTCACATTGGTACCGCCGAAACCGACGAGCGGGTCATGGAAGAGATTGAACCGCTTCTCGACGGCACCCCAGAGACGGCCGAGAGCGGGAACGTCGTCGTTGCTGACGCGGTCGCTCCGCTGGTTCACCTCTGCCGTGGGGATGCCCATCGCACATCACGCCCGATCCTCGTCGAGCAATGTGGCGCGGAGGTCGTGGACGGTGACGGCGCCGAGGTGGGGATCGTGGATGACATCCTGACGGATGCCCACCCCCTAACCCCTGGGCGAAACCCTGAGATTCGCTACGTCGTGATCGCGTTCGGTGGTCTGCTTGGCATTGGCCGACACCACGTCGCGATCCCGGCGGAGATGATCGACTTCTCGCAGCGCCCCGCTCGGGTAGCGGTCGACCGCGATATCCTCCACCATGGCCCAGACTACGACGCTGACTCGCCGCTGAGCCGCATCGAGGAACGCGCCATCTGCGGCTACTTCGGCTGCGCCCCCTACTGGGCTGCCACCAGTGACGCGTAGTTGGACAACCGGCTTGGTCATCACCGCTGGCGATGACCGGCCTAACAGGCCCGGACCCTAACCATCTCGTGCCCACGCGGGATGGACTGTCCTACGCCCCGTCCTCTGCCTGCTCCAAAACAGCAACAATCTCCGCGGGTGGGGGTGCTCCGGCCGCTCGGAAGAGCACCCGGCCGTCCTTACCGACCAGCACCACGGTACGCTGGATGCCTGAGCCGTCCGGCTTGACGGCGCCATAGGCGTCGGCGACCAACCGCCCCTCGTCCACCAGAAGATCAAACGGAAAGTTGTGGGCCTCAATGAACGCCCGGTGGCTCGCAGCGTCGGCCGGGTTGACCCCAAATGGCTCCGTATCGAGTCGACGAAAAGCATCGACGCTACCGCTCACGGCGGCGAGCTGGTCCCGTCAGCCAGACGTCATGTCCTTCGGGTAGAAAATCAGCAGTGCCCGTTTCTGTCCCCGTAGCGCGCTCAACCGGATTTCATCGCCGCTTGCACCTCGCAAGGTGAAGTCCGGCGCCTCGCTCCCCACGTCCACCATCATGCTCATCCCCGTGTCCGTCCTCTCCGTCGTCCAAGGCGCCGCCTCACGAGCATGCATCCCGGGGCAGCCCCTTGCTCCCGCGCGCCTCGGCGGGAGCGCATTCTACCGGGCCGGAACACCAGGGTAGCGCGGATCCGTTAGAGCCTGTTATGGACTTTGGGCTGCGACAGTGACCAAGCGATGGAGCATCAGGCAGGCGAAGGCGACGAAATGCAGGCCAGCCACCGTTTCCGGCAACCGTTCGTAGTCCTTGGCCAACCGG
>JALYMD010000517.1 GCA_030773875.1 Chloroflexota bacterium
CACTAGCGCCGCCCGGAGGTTGTCCTGGTCGGCGTCCAGGCGGGCGACGGCGGCGTCCGCGTCCGCGCGCCACGGGAGGTAAGGAGCGATCGCCGCGGCGAGGTCCGCGAAGAACGCCGCGTGGCGGTCTCGGATCGCCGCTTCCTCACCAGCCGCTGCCAGTTGCTCCAGCTCAAACTCCCGGATCGTCTCCAGCATCAGGTACCGGGGCTCCCCGCCCGGGCCGTCCTCCTCCCGCAGCAGGCTCTTGTCCGCAAGCGAGCAGACCCCATTGAAGACATCGAGACCGAGGTCGTCCGAGGTGCTCGCGACCGCCTCGGCCGCCGCCAAGGTGAACCCGCCCACGAAGACGGCCAGCCGCCGGAAGAGCACTTGCTCCTCCGGGACGAGCAAATCGTGGCTCCAGGCGATCGTGTTGCGGATCGTTCGCTGCCGCGCGGGTAGGTCTCGCGCTCCGCCCGTGAGCAGCGGAAGTCGCCGCTCCAGGCGGGCGAGCAGGGCCGCCGGGGGCAGGTGAGCGATCCGGGCGGCCGCCAGCTCGATCGCCAGCGGCAGCCCGTCCAGGCGGCGGCACACCTCGGCAACGATCGTCCCATTCTCTTCAGTGAGGGCGAAGTCGGGCTTCGCCGCGCGCGCCCGTGCGACGAAGAGGCGGACGGCTTCCACGGCTTCCAGGCACGACACGGTGCCCTCTCCTGGTGCTGGGAGGGCGAATGGTGGCACTGGGAAGGCCTGTTCCCCAGAGACCTGCAGCCTCACGCGGCTGGTGACGAGCACGGTGAGCCGCGGGCACGCGGCCAGGAGCGCGGTCACCAAAGGAGCGGCCTCGACCACCTGCTCAAAGTTGTCCAGGACGAGCAAGAGGTGACGGTCCTGCAGGGTGACAGCAAGGAGGTCGGTCAGTGGCTGGTCGCCGGCGGGGCGCACCCCGAGCACTCCGGCAACGGTCGGGAGGACGAGATCGGGGTCGGTGACCGCGGCGAGGGGCACGAAGACCACCCCGTCGCCAAAGTAGCCTGCCAGGTCCTCCCCGAGACGCAGGGCCAGCCGGGTCTTACCCGTGCCTCCGGGCCCGGTCAGCGTGACGAGCCGGACATCGCCCCGGCAAAGCAGGGCAGTGACCAGCTCGACCTCACGCTCTCGGCCCACGAACGAGGTAAGGGGTGCGGGGAGGGGCGTGGCGACAGGCCCTCGCTCTGGGAGCGGCGGGAGAAGGCTCGACTGGGGATGGCTCACGTCGGCGGGCGGCGTCTCGGCCATGGCCCGGCTCCTCGGATAGGCGATCGAGGATGGCTCCATCATGTGCCCCGGTCGGCCTTGCGTCAACGGGCCTCACCACTCCACCTAGGCCTTGCCCGTCACCCGCACCGGCCGCACCCAACGTCCTGACCCGACATCCCCCTGATGTCGATCGAGGCAACACGCTGGATGAGCTAGCTGGTAAGGGAGAAGTTTCGGAGGCAGCTCCAGGGCCGCAACGGGCGGGCTGACCAATGGATGGGCTCCCGCCTTTCAGTTCGGCTTGGCCCGCTTCGGGAGGACCGTCCACCCCCGCACATCCCGGGGGCACCAGGCGACTGCCCGCCCAACCACGGCGCTCACTCGGCGGCCACACCGATCCGAGGTGGCATCCGCAGGGTTCCGCAGGTGGACCGGCCGGCGTCTCGTTCCTCCGGCACAGCGATGGCTGAGCGAGGGGGCAAGGTCGAAGGGAGGCGGCTGGAGTCTCCACAACACGGCGAAGGAAGAAGGCGTCCCGCTCCGTGCGGGCGGTTCTTCACATCGAGTGGCGGTCGAGGCAACGAGGGTTGCCACGACACTTGATGGGAGGAACGCCACCATGGGAAGCACAGTCACAACCCCTCAGGACTTCTGGCGACTCGCACAGGAGGCCGAGCGGCGCGGCATCCGCATCCTGGTCGTGTCCATCGGCGAGCACTGCGCAAGCTTAGGTAGGCAGGCAATCATCATCTGTCACCTCACATGATACAGCTGAACCTCCCAGGTCTTCCTGCGGTGGCCACGCGGCCCCCACCACAGCCTGTTGCTGGCCCAGCTCGCCTGGCTGCCCTAAGTGGTCAACAAGGCACCAGTGGAAGCGCCACAAGCGCTGCTATAAGCGGACCGCGTCTTCCTACGTTGCGGTGCCGCTAAACGCAGATCCCCACGGCCTACCCTATACGGGCGGCGTGCTACGATGTTGATACTCCTTATTCTGCCAACTGACCCCTTACGAGGGCGAGGTCTCACTGTGTACCGACCTCACCGGGAGTGCGTGGCACCCAACGATCCAAACATACCTATCTGGCGCTACATGGACTTCGCGAAGTTCGTGGACATGCTGGAGCGGAAGCAGCTCCACTTCGCACGTCTGGACCAACTAGGCGACCCATTCGAGGGAGCGCCCTCCGATGGAACCATCGCGCTGTTGCGCGCTTGGGAGGAACGACACCCGGCTCAGGCGGTGAGCATCGAGCCGAGTTGGAAGATCCTGGCTCGTGACACCTATCTGATGAATAGCTTGATCATGTACGTCAACTGCTGGCACATGAACGAGCACGAATCTCAGGCGATGTGGCGCATGTACAGCCGGGAAGGCATCGCAATCCGATCGACCTATCAACGCTTGGTTGAGAGCTTCGTTGGCGACGATGGCGATGTCCATGTCGGCCAAGCCTTCTACCGAGATCACCGCGCCCCTCGCGAACCTGAGAATCCTGGCAACACACTGGCGCCCGTGCTACGCAAGAGGATGAGCTACGAATACGAACGCGAGCTTCGGGCGATCACCGACCGAAAACCTCCTGAATGGACCAGCGGCATGTTTCCCTACGATGCATACAGAGACAAGCAGCCCACGGGAGTCTCCTTAGATGTGGACCTCGACGTGCTGCTAGAGCGTGTCTACGTTGCGCCGGGTCGCCCAGGATGGTTCAAGGACTTGGTGACCAGGGTGATGGCCACCTATCAGATCGACAAGCCCATCGAGACATCGAGCCTCGACGAGCGCCCGGATGTGGTTTGAGAGACGGTGCGTATTGCTCGGGATTGGGTGTCAACATCCCCTAGGGGAGAGGAGCCTTTTCCCTTAGTGACTCGTCCACAGGTGAACTACAACGCTCCCAGGAACCTAAGTGACCCCGTGAGCGGGTTTTGACTCCAGGTCCACGGACCTCCACCATGGACGGTG
>JALYMD010000518.1 GCA_030773875.1 Chloroflexota bacterium
CCCCGCTGGAGGCTGCCGGGTACACGCTGCGCATCCGCGAACCGGACTGGTACGAGCACCGCATGTTCAAGGGGCCAAACGTGGACATCAACCTCCACGTCTTCTCGCCTGGCTGCCCCGAGATCGAGCGCATGCTCCTCTTCCGAGACTGGTTGCGCCGCAACAAAGCGGATCGGCAGCGATACGAGCGCACCAAGCGTGACCTCGCCCGGCAGGATTGGACGCACACGCAGAACTACGCTGATGCCAAGACGGTCGTGGTTGAGGAGATCATCGCTCGTGCGCGGGAGGGTGATGGCAGCGACACGACCGTTGATGGCTCCCCTAACGTCAGGGAGCTAGCCAGGGCGTGAATGATCGGTCTCCGTCATAGCTTCGGCAGACGCGCCCCGCCTCCCCTCGGTCTCTCCCGGTATTCCTGCAGCATGGATCAGGAGCAGTTCACGATGGCATCTTCCACCCTCGCGCCCGACCTCGTCTTGCTCAACGCCCACATCCATACGGTGGACGAGACCAATCCGAGCGCCAGCGCCGTCGCTATTAAGGACGGACGCTTTATCGAGGTCGGCACCGACGAGGAGGTGAGAGATCTGGTTGGACAAGGCACCCGCGTTGAGGATCTGGGCGGCGCGGCGGTCGTTCCCGGCCTGATTGACGCCCACAACCACCTGCTCTCAACCGGGCTCATGCTGGGTCAGGTCCAGCTTTACGACTGCCGGAGCATCAGGGAGATCCTGGACCGCGTGGCCGAGCGCGTGCGGGCGACACCTTCCGGCACCTGGGTAGTCGGACGGGGATGGGACGAGAGTCTGCTGGCCGAGGGCCGCCACCCCACCCGGCACGACCTCGACGCCGTCACGCCGCACCACCCGGTCGTCATCCACCGGGTCTGGAACAACCTCGTCGCTAACTCCGCCGCGCTGCGCCTGGCCGGGATCACCGCCGAGACGCCCAACCCGCCGGCGGCTATGCGCTACGCCGGCTCCTTCGAGCAGGACGCCGCCGGTGAGCCCACCGGGCTCTTCCGCGACCGTGCCAAGGACCTGATCACCGCTTGCATCCCCGAACCCACGGAGGAGGAGTTGGTCGCCGCCATCGAGCGGGCCTGCCACGCCTACAACGCCGTCGGCATCACCGGCGTCGCCGAGCCCGGTCTCTCGCCGCACCAGATCCGCGCCTTCCACCGGGCGCGCCAGGAAGGCCGGCTCACCGTCCGGACCGATCTCCTCCTTGGCGCCTGGGGGTACGTGCCGCTCGACGAGGAGCCCCTCCTCCAGGAGCGCTTCACCGGGATCGGGGTGATCGGCGGGTTCGGGGACGATCTGCTCCGGCTGGAGGGGATCAAGTTCATGCCGGACGGCGGCGTCGGCGACCGCACGGCGAAGATGCGCGAGCCCTACCTGGACGAGCCCGACAACACGGGCACCTGGGTGGTGGAGCCTGGCCGGTTGGCGGAGCTAATCCGCTGGGTCCACGACCTGGGCTGGTCGATCGATACCCACACCTGCGGCGACGAGGCGCAGGAGACGGTGGTCCGTGCCTACGTGGCCGCGCAGAAGGCGAACCCCAATCCGCGGCTGCGCCACCGCGTCCACCACGCCTACTTTCCGACCCGTGAGACCCTGCGCCTGATGGGGGAGCACCGCATCCCGGCGCTCGTCTCGGCGCCGTTTCTGGCCAACCTGGGGGAAAGCTTCGTCGCCTCGGTCGGCGAGTCGCGGGCGGCAGAAGCGATGCCCATGCGGGCCTACCTCGACGCGGGGGTGCCCCTCGCCGCGACCTCCGACGCCCCGATCACGGATTTCAACCCCTGGGTCGGCTTAGCCGCCGCCGTCACCCGGCGGACCGTCGCCGGCCGCCTGCTCGGCCCCGCGGAGACGCTGACCCCCGTCGAGGCCCTTCGCGCCTACACCATCGGCGGCGCCCACGCGACGGGGCTGGAGCACCTCAAAGGCTCCATTGAGCCGGGCAAGGCCGCGGACCTGACCGTGCTGGACCGCGATCCCCTGTCCGTCGCCCCGCAAGAGCTTTCGGACATCCGGCCGGTGGCCACCCTCCTCGGCGGTAGGTGGGTCTTCGACGAGCGCTAGTCACCCTCCCCCGCTGCCGGATCCGCGAGCGCCTCCACCCCGGCCCGCTCGGCGGCCGCCCGCAGCCGAGCGTCCTCGGTCGCGAGGGGCAAGCCTTCGCGCACGGCAAGCTCCAGATAGGTCGCGTCGTACGCCGACAGACCGTGTTCCCGGCTGAGCGCCAACACCGATCCCAGAGCTGCGCTTGAGGTGTGGTCGTCGACGGTGATCGGCAGTCCGTTCAGGACCCGCACAAACCGCGTCGTGGCTGCCAGGGTGAGCCGCCCGCGGCGCTCGCCGACCAGCAGCGTGTTCGCGACCTCAAGTGGCCAGATCGTTGGCACCAGCGCCCGGTCCGCGCGCAGCCGGTTGAATACGCCCAAGGCGTACGGGGTCTCCTCGTCCTCGAAACACCATGCCAAGCTTACCGAGGCATCGAGAACGAACAGCATCAGTAGCGCCGTCCTTCCTCAATCATCTCCCGGATCGACAGACCGTCGAGCGTGATCTTGTGCCGTTGCCGGTACTCAAGCCACTCATCAATCGCCCTTCCGACATCGGCAGGCTTCGCGCCGTCCGGTGGCACGAGCTTCGCCACGGGCACTCCGTGCTTGGTGATCGTGATCGTCTCCCCGGCCGCCACCTCGTCCAGCAGCCGCGGCAGGTGGGTCTTCGCCT
>JALYMD010000519.1 GCA_030773875.1 Chloroflexota bacterium
GTCCCAACGCGGGCGCAGCAGGAGCGCGACGGACTCGGCCGTTTCGTGCTCGCCGAGGACGGTGACGTGCGTTCCTGGTTCCGCAGTGCCGACCGCGAGCCGATGGCGGCCTACCTCTCCTGGGCTGAGGAGGCGGGCGTCGGGGGCGACGTGGCGCAAGCCGCGCGGGTGACAGCCGGTTGCTCTCCATGGATTGGAGGCGGCAGGATGCCGCGGCGTCGTCAGCTGGCCCCGACCTGCAGCATCGTGGTCGATCTCCGCAACCTGCGGAGGGCCCTCGCCAAAGCCCGGGTGCGCTACAGGCGCGCCTGAGGGGTGGTGTTGGCTGCCTCTGAGGCGAGGTCCTCGGTACTAGGGGCGAAGGTCCGAAGGATGAAGCTGCCGAGCAGCGGCACGGCGTAGCTGTACCGACCAAACCGGTTTTTGTAGATGAGTCCCTGCTCAGCCAAGCTAGCGAGTATTTGGTTGGCGTGACTGGATGAGAAGGGCCTACTCAAAACCTCTCGGCCCTTGGCGACCAGTTCCTGAATAGAAAACTCCTCGTCGGATCGATCTAGTATCGCGACCAGCCAAAGCAGTTGACGTTGCCGATCGGTGGCCCTGGCCCACCTGCCGGCGAAGAAGTCCGTGTCCAATTTGCGCTGTATAGCATCGACGGGAATGGCCGACGGAGCTTCACCCGAAGCGATCTGCTGCAGGAATATGTCGTAGACCTCTCGACAAATGAACTGGATGAAGTAGGGGTACCCGCCTGCCTGCTCGCACACCTGGTCGACGGACTCCTCCGTCAGCGCGATGGGGCTACCAACGACGTCTAGCGGGCGCTGAATGGCTTCGCGACTCTCCAACGATGAGAGGCGTCCAACTGTCACGACCCGGAACATTCGTTCCGCGAAAGTTCGCGCCTCCACCAACTTCGGGAACAAGGTAGGAAGCCCGGTCAGAACGAGCATGAAGGGTATTCCCTTGCGCTGCAGGGACTGAAAGACATCGAGCAGCACGCTGAGGGGGAACTGATCCTTCGCCTTGTGATCGGCGAGATTCTGCGCTTCGTCGTAAGCGAACACAACGCGTTGCTTGCCGTCGGCCGCTAGGACTTGGTGGGCAAACTCCAGCGCCGCCTTGATCTTGTCCGAGACAAGTCCTGGAGTGGACTTGTAGACAGAGGCAAGTACGTCGT
This sequence comes from Chloroflexota bacterium, assembly GCA_030773875.1. Next base: position 1,181 of record JALYMD010000519.1, read on the forward strand.
AGGTTACCGGCACTTCGACACGGTCTGGGCCGGACGCGCCAAACCCGATGGCTGGAGCGGCCGGCGCCATTGCACTTGCAGTCGAGGTAACAACGGCAAGATCGGTCAAGAGGCGGACAGCCAAGTTCTCCTCGCTGATGCTCACCGACTCTGACAGGTCGGTGCCACACCAGCCCCAGCCCTTGGCGATAGCCCTGGGCTTGAAGGTGTCAAGCAGCACGGTCTTGCCGACCCCCCGTAGACCCGTCAAGACCATGTTCTCGAGGATGGTGTCCTGGTCGAGCAAACGATCAAACTCGGCGTGCTCCGCGTCCCGACCGGCGAGGTACGGCGGCTGATGGCCGGCCCCGGGGCGGTAGGGATTGGTGATCGTGACGGTGGTCATGGCGTCTCCAGCTGATGGCGGCGGCCCGCTAAACTTAGCAGGTCACCTAACTCGAGCACAAGGTCCAACGCTGCGCATGTGTCGGTTACTCCTCGACGTCCTGCTGCAGCCCCTCGGCCCGCCTCATCCGCTCGGCCGGCACCCACGCCAGGTGCCGCATGCCCAGCGCCTTCATGTACTCCACGGACACCCGGTCCCCGCGCCAGGCCTTGACGAGCCCGGGCCACTCGCCCGTCCTCGAGCACGACGACCGGGACGGGCTGGTCGGGGCGGATGAGCTGGGGGAGGTGGACGACGTCGGCGGCCCGGTCGAGCCTCCTGCTCGGTCACGAGTCTCCCGTTGCTCGTCGGAAGCCGAACAGGCCGCGGACGACCTGTGGGGCGGGCTACTGCGGCCAACGCGGCGGCCGCAGTTCGTCCGCCCCGAACCGCTCCAGCCCGTGGGAGAGGTTGTCCAGCGCCTCGTCGAGCGTCGTCCCGACCGCGCCCTCGACCGCGCTTAACCCCCGGTCGTGCGGCCTGGACCGCTCTCGAGTGCGACCGCTGCTCGAGGTCTGCCGGCAAGTCGAAGGTGAACCGCGCCTCCCGCTGCGTTCACCCACTTGCAGACGATGTCCGTTCACGCTAACGTGCTCGCATGCCTACCTCATCTAACGGACAGCGCCCCTTCACCCAGCACCTGCGCGACCTGCGCGACGTCGCCGGCCTGCGCTACCAGGACCTCGCCGACGGCTCGAAGGGCTGCCGGTCCACCGCCTGGTTCCACAAGTTGCTGAACAACGACGACCCTTGGGTGGTCAGCCCCCCCGGACCGGACGACTGGGAGCCCCTGGCCAACCTCCTCGGCAGGGACGCGCAGGAGGTGCGGGAGTTCATCGCGGAGGAGTGGTTCGGGATCGTGCCCAGCGAGGAGACAGCGCGGGTCCGCGGCCTTGCCCAGCAGATCGACGCACTACAAGAGCCCGACTTTCGGCTGGTCAAGCAACTCCTCGCCCGACTGGCAGTCCCGAAGTCCTCACCCCAGCCCCGATAGCTCTAAAGGATCATCCGCCGCCGGTCCCGTGCCGCGACGCATGTCAGCAGCAAGTGGCTTCGCCGGCCGTTGGCGTAGAGCGCAGCCACGACGTCGGGCGCCTGGCCGCTCTGGCGACCCGCAGCAGCGCCACCGGCCGGTTGAGCCCCGCGTCGAAGGACCGGAAC
>JALYMD010000520.1 GCA_030773875.1 Chloroflexota bacterium
GGCCCCGCGCTCCTTCAGCACCGCCTTCAACGCGTGGAAGATCTCTGCCCCCCAGCGCAGCCCTTCCCTGAACGAGCCCGCCCCGACCGGCATCACCATGAATTCCTGCATGTCAACGCTGGAGCCCTCGGCGTGCTTGCCCCCGTTAAGGATATTCATCATCGGCACTGGCAGCGTCCGGGCATTCGGCCCGCCCAGGTAGCGGTATAGCCGCAGCCCGACCGCCTCCGCCGCCGCCCGCGCCACCGCGAGGGACACCCCGAGCAGCGCGTTGGCCCCGAGCCGGCCCTTGTTCGGCGTCCCGTCCAGGTCCCGCATCAGCCGGTCGATGCCCACCTGGTCGAGCGCGTCCAGCCCGACCACCGCCTCCGCCAGCTCGCCGTTGACGTTGCCGACCGCCGTCAGCACCCCTTTGCCACCGTACCGCCCCTTGTCGCCGTCCCGCAGCTCGACCGCCTCATGCGCCCCCGTCGACGCCCCAGACGGCACCGCAGCTGACCCCGTCGCCCCGCCCACCAGCGCGACCTCGACCTCCAGCGTCGGGTTTCCCCGCGAGTCCAGAATCTCCCGCCCATGGACTGCCTCAACGATCGTGTGCACCGCCCCACTCCCTTCCACCCCTGCAAGCATCCCCCGCTCGGGATGCCCCGAGTCCCCTCTCGCCCGGGTGCCTTGCTCACCTAGTGGCGAGTATAGCCAGCCGGTCTCAGGCGTTTGCTATACTCCTTGCCACATCCGAAGAACGCGAACGGCGATGACGGAGCCGAGTACCCGTCGTCGCGCCGGCCAGGGAAGGCGCGTCAGGGACTGGAAGCCGCCGCGGTCGCGCGATGGGGAAGTTCTCTCCCGAGCCGGACGGTGAACGCGCCGAGAGCGCCGGTAGTCGTCCCTGGTAGCCCGCCATTACCGGGCGTGCCGAGACTGACCTCTTGGTCGGCTGCGGCAGATGAGCGCGCCGGTTCGCCGGCGAACCAGGGTGGTACCGCGTGGCGACCCCTCGTCCCTGGCGAGGGGTTTTTTGTTGCCCGCGGCGCCGACGCGCCACCCGCGAACGAGGACGGAATGACCGCCATGCCCACCGCCGAAGCGAACCTCGACGAGATCAGGGGCCGAGCCCTTGCCGCCCTGGAGACGGTTGCGAATCCCGCCGACGCCGAGGCCTGGGAGCGGACCTTCCTCGGCGCCAAGGGGGAGGTCACCGCTTTTCTTCGCCGGCTTGGCTCCCTCCCCGCTGAGGAGCGTCCGGCCGCTGGTCGCGCCGCCAACGCGCTCAAGCAGGACCTCACCGCCGCCTATGCAGAGCGCGCCCAACACCTCGCTGCCGCCGATCTTGATCGCCGGCTAGCCGAGGACGCCGTCGACGTGACGCTCCCAGGCCGCGAGCCGACCCTCGGCGTGGTTCACCCCGTCTCCCGGATGATCGAGGAACTGAGCGACATCTTTGCCCTGATGGGTTTTCAGACTGTCTTCGGCCCGGAGGTCGAGACTGGCCGCTACAACTTCGACCTTCTCAACATCCCGAGCGACCATCCAGCGCGGGATGTTTGGGACACCATCATTGTGGAATCAGACCGGGAAGAGATCGTCCTCCGCACCCATACCTCGCCGATGCAGGCGCGGACGATGGAGCAGACTGAGCCTCCGGTGCGAGTGATCGTGCCCGGCCGCGTCTATCGCTACGAGGCCCAGGATGCCTCTCACGAGTGGATGTTCCACCAGTTGGAAGGTCTCGTCGTCGACACGAACATCACCATGGCCGACCTCAAGGGCGTGCTCCGGGAACTCGCCCGCCAACTCTTCGGACCCGAGCGTCGCATCCGCTTCCGCTGTGATTTCTTCCCCTTCGTCGAGCCCGGCGTCGACTTCGCCGTCGACTGTGCCATCTGCAATGGCAAGGGCTGCCGCGTCTGCAAGCAGTCCGGGTGGCTGGAGATGGGCGGCGCCGGCATGGTTCACCCGAAGGTGCTCCAGGGTGTCGGCTACGACCCCGAACGCTACACCGGCTTCGCCTTTGGCCTCGGCGTCGAGCGGATGGTGATGATGAAGGAGGGCGTGGGCGATGTCCGCGCCTTCGCCGGCAACGACCTCCGCTTCCTCCGCCAGTTCGCCCGCGTCGCCGTCTAACCCCTCCACGATCTCCCCGACCCCGACCCACGAAAGGACCACGATCCATGAAGGTACCGATGCGGTGGCTGGCGGACTTCGTCGACACGGGTCTCCCGCCCTCAGAGCTAGCGCGACGGCTGACGATGGCCGGACTCGAGGCTGAGAAGATCGAAGAGATTGGCGCGGGCTGGAACAACGTCTTTGTCGGTCACGTCGACCGGGTCGAGCGCCACCCCGATGCAGACCGACTGGTCCTCGCCGACGTTCAGGCGGGCGAGCACCGCCTCACTGTGGTGACAGGAGCGCCGAACATCGCCGCCGGACAGACCGTCGCCCTGGCACTGACCGGCGCCCGGCTGATCGACGGGTACTCCGACACGCTCCAGTACAAGACCCTCAAGCCGGGCGTCATCCGCGGTGTTCGCTCCGAAGGGATGGTCTGCTCAGAGAAGGAGCTCGGCCTCTCCGGGGAGCATGAGGGAATCCTGGTCCTCGAACCGGAGGCATCCGTCGGCGCACCCCTGGCCGACTGGCTGGGCGACACCGTGATCGAGTTCGAGATCACCCCAAACCTCGTCCACGCCTTCTCGATCCTCGGAATCGCCCGCGAGGCCGCGGCCGTCACTGCTTCGCCCCTCCGGCTTCCCCCAACGTTCGATCTCGGCACAGCGCCGGCTGGAGCGGACGCGCTCGTCGGGGTCGAAGCCCCCGACCTCTGCCCCCGCTATGCCGGGGTGGTCATCGAGGGGATCCGGGTCGGGCCATCTCCCGCCTGGCTTGCGCGCCGCCTCACCGCCGCCGGTCTGAGGTCCATCAACAACGTCGTCGACGTCACCAACTACGTCATGCTGGAGTGGGGTCAACCCCTTCACGCCTTCGACAAGGATCAACTCCACGAGGGCCGCATCGTTGTCCGTCGTGCAGGGGTCGGCGAGACCATCGAGACGTTGGACCATCAGGTCCGAACCCTCAGCCCCGATGTGTTGGTCATCGCCGATGCTGACCGCGCCGTCGCCGTCGCCGGTGTGATGGGCGGTGTCGACAGCGAAGTCTCCGAGAAGACGACGACGGTCCTCCTCGAAGCCGCCACCTTCGACATGCGCTCCGTCCGGCGCACCGCCCGCGACCTCAAGCTCCGCACCGACGCCTCGGCTCGCTTCGAACGGGGTCTGGACCCCGAGCTGGTCGGTCCGGCCGCCGCCCGCGCTACTCGCCTCCTGCTCGATCTCAACCCCGGCAGCCGCGTCAACGCCGTGCGGGACGTCTACCCAGAGCCCGTTCAGCCGCGCTCAATCACGATGTCGTTCGGGCTGATCGAGCGGGTTCTCGGCATCGGCTTCGAGCCGTCCGTGGTTCTCGACGCGCTGACCCGTCTTGGCTTCGACCCAGCCCTCGCTGCGGACGATGATCAAGACTGGTTGACGGTGCAGGTGCCCACCTACCGCCAGGACGTCACCATCCCCGAGGACGTGGTCGAGGAAGTCGCCCGCATCGTCGGTTATGAGGCGCTACCTGAAACGCTGCCGGCCGGACGCACCCCGCCCGTCGTCCGCGATCCCATGTTCCGCCTGCAGACGGACCTCCGCGACCTCCTCGCGGGTGCCGGCGGCGTCGAGACCGTCACCTACGTGACCGCGTCTGAGCAACACCTCCTCGCTCTCGGCGCGGACGACCAGGGAGCGGTCGGTCTCCTCCACCGGGCGCCACTCACCGCTCTCGTGCGGCTGAGGAATCCGCTCCAGAGTGACCGTTCCCTCCTCCGGCCAACGATCGTTCCCTCCCTGCTGGAGGTCGCGGCCGAGAACCTGAAGCATCAGACGGCCGTCCGCCTCTTCGAGATAGCGCGCGTCTATCTCCCGCAGGAACGTGACGAGCTTCCCCGCGAAGCCAACGTCTGCGCCCTGCTACTCGCCGGCCAGCGGGACGCCGTCGGCCGATTTGCCGTTCCGGGAGACCTCGACTTCTTCGACCTCAAAGGCATAGTCGACGTGATTGCCAGGCACACCGGCATCCGGCCATCATTCGACGTCATGGCCGTCCCCGGCCTCCATCCCGGTCGCGCCGCAACCGTCTCCCATGCCGGCAAGGTGGTCGGCCTGCTCGGCGAGCTTCGCCCAGACATCGCGGACGCCTTCGGCCTCACGGACCACCGCGTGGCCGTAGCCGAGATCGACCTCGACGCGCTTCAAGAGGCAGCACACGCGGCGGCCACCGAGATTCGGGTTCCGCGCTTCCTGCCCGTGCAGCAGGACTTCGCCGTGGTCGTGGCCGAGGAGACCCCTGCGGCGGCCGTCGAGCAGGCCCTCCTCACCGGCGCCGGCGCCCTGGCAACTGACATTGTCCTGTTCGACGTCTTCCGCGGACCGCAGATCGGTGAGAATCGGAAGAGTCTCGCCTTCCGCGTCACCTTCACGGCGCCGGACCGCGCCCTCACCGACGCGGATCTCGGCAAGGCTCGGGGCCGGATCGAGAAAGTCCTCGCCCAGAAGGTGAGCGGAACCCTTCGTGCCTGATGAAAGCACGACCGGCACTGTCGGCCTCAGGAGCAGACATCATCGTCGCCAGGAGCGCGCAGCCGCTCGCCCGGCTCCCCATCCAGTAGATAAGCCGTCACGATTCCTGACCGTCTTCCAGCCCCACCCCCGCGCTAGAAGGATCACCTGATGTCGACCCCAGCCACGACCACGCCGCTGATCCGCCGCACTACCGA
>JALYMD010000521.1 GCA_030773875.1 Chloroflexota bacterium
CCACAACCCGGAGAGCGGGTGCTCGACGTGGCGTGCGGCACCGGCATCGTCGCCCGCATGGTGGCGCAGCGAACCAACGGTCAGGCACGCGTAGTCGGTCTCGATGTCAGTCCGGCCATGCTGGAGGTTGCACGCTCCGCCGCGGCAAGCGAAGGCATGGAGATCACATGGCACGAAGGGAGCGCGGACTCGTTGCCGTTTCCCGACGCCTCGTTCGACCTGGTGGTGGTCCAGCAAGGGCTGCAGTTCTTTCCGAACAAAGCCGCCGCGGTGGGGGAGATGTATCGGGTTCTGGACGCGGGCGGTCGTGTCGCCACCAGCACCTGGACGGAGATCGCGAACAGCCCCCTGTTTGAGGTCCTTTCTGATCTGGTCCAAAAGCATCTCGGGACGCCGGCCCTGCACATGCCATTCTCACTTAGCGATCAGGAAACGCTCAGATCGCTGTTTGTCGATGCCGGATTTGACGCCGTCGAGGTCGAGCGCGTGACGCGAACGGTGCGGTTCCCGGCGAACGACACATTTGTCGATCTCAGCCTGGCAAGCGCGGCTGCTGCGGTGCCGGCGCTCCAGTCCATGAGCGAAGCCGAGCGAGCGGCGCTGACCGAGGCCGTTCGCTCCGAGATGGAGGCTCCCCGCCAAGCGTATACGGAAGGCGACGAACTGGTCTTCCCTATGGAAACCCATGTTGTCCTGGCTCGGAAATCGGGATAGGTCAGATCACCGTCCGATACTACCGAGCATAAACCTTGATCGTCCTCATGATGCGACGCGAGAGCCGCGCGTCAGGTAACAAACATGGGAGGCATGATGGAGACCGGCGGCTTTTTGATCCAGGCCGACAACACTCTGACCAGGATGGTGGCCCGGCCGTACGATTCCGAAGCGCTCCTGCAGAGACTCCTCGCCGAGCATCCGGACTTGCTCGGCGGCGACCAGATCAACTCCTCGGACCCACGTCGGTGGCTGCTGATCGACCGTGAGTTGGGTGTGCCCGCCGAACAGGACGGCGGCGACTGGTGGGCGGTCGACCACCTCTTCCTCGACCAGGACGCGGTTCCGACCTTTGTCGAGGTCAAGCGCGCCACCGACACCCGCGCCCGGCGCGAGGTCGTGGCCCAGATGCTCGACTACGCGGCGAATGCGACCCAGAACTGGCCGGTGGATCGGATGCGGGAAGCGTTTGCGCACCGCTCCGCGGTAGCAGGTCTCGACCCCGTCACGGCTCTGGAGGACCTGCTTGGCCCTGAGGGGGACGAGGAGACCTTCTGGGACTTGGCGAAGAGCAACCTCCGGGAAGGGAGAATCCGGTTGCTGTTCGTCGCCGATCGCATCCCCGAGCCGCTGCGCCGCATCGTGGAGTTCCTCAACCGTCAGATGACGCCCGCCGAGGTGCTGGCCGTGGAGATCCGCCAGTTTGCTTCGGTAGGGGATCCTCCGCTGCGAACCCTCGTCCCTCGCGTCATTGGGCAAACCGAGCAGGCGCGGGTGGCGAAAGCGAGCCTGCGGAGCACGGTTAAGTCCACGCCAATCTCCCGCGAGGAATTCCTTGACGCCGTCCCGGCTCATCGACGCGATGTTGCACTCACGATCCTTCGGGTTGCTGAAGAGGCGGGGTTCGTCGCGACTGACTATCGAAGCGCGGTCAACGCGCGGGTGCGCATCCTTTTGCCCGGCGTCACGCGCACTCCGATCTCCCTCGGCCCCGACTACCTATGGGTGGGTTTCGGCGGAGGCCATGGAGACCTTGCCGACCACTCCCTAAGCGACAACATCCGGCAGGCAGTCCTTCGTGTTGCCCCTTCTCACAAACAAGCGGCGGACCCGAAAAAAGGCTCCGTGTACATCCCCTTGGACGCCATCGCTCTGAACATGGAGGAGCCGCTCCGGGCGATGTTCTCTATTGTCAGGACAGGTTTGGAGCAAGGTCAGGCACCATCGGGTGGGGACGGGGTGGATGTCATGGAGGACCTATTAGAGCGACAGGATGGCAACCCGATTGCGGAACAATGAGCCTTGAGGCAATGGCGCCGTCCTGAGTATTACTTGGGACGCACTTTCTCTTCTGAGGAGTGGATGTGGCTCGGTAGGAGAATTACAGAGGACGCAGCACTCCGTTGAAGTAGGCATGCCTGAGCACTTGATGATCAGATGGAAGAGGTCTTTAGGCAGCCACCATCCGTACCCTTGCATCAGCCGAATCGAACGAGCGCAACACGGAGGATCCGTCCCATGACCCGTGAATCCATCCCCGCCGGCGCCCACATCGGCCACATTCACCTGAAGGTGGCCGACCTGGATCGGGCAGTCCGGTTCTACCGTGACTTCATGGGCTTCGATCTGGTCACAACCATAGGGAACTCGGCCGCCTTTCTGTCTGCTGGCGCCTACCACCACCACCTCGGCCTGAACACCTGGGAGAGCGCCGGCGGCTCTCCCCCCGCCCCCGGCACGACCGGTCTCTACCATTTCGCGATCAACTACCCGACCCGGCGGGATCTCGCCGTCGCCCTCAAGCGCCTGTTCGACCACGGCTGGCAGATCGACGGCGCCTCCGACCACGGCACCCACGAGGCCATCTACCTGCACGACCCCGACTTCAACGGGATCGAGTTGGCCTGGGACCGGGACCCGAGTGAGTGGCCGCGGACCGGGAACCAGCTCATCTTCTCCACCCAACGGCTGGACCTCGACGGCCTGTTATCCGAGGTCGGGACGCCGGTCGCGTCGTAACGAGGGCCGACCCCACCAGGGCGGTGGGACCCTCCTGCCAGCGTAGCGGGTGGGGCGCGAGCGGCACGACAGCGGCAATCGGGAGTTCCCGGCTCCCCGTCGTCCCGAGCCCAACCTTGAACCCCGGCCCCTATCTGGCCCCGCGAAAGGAATGTCCGTGACTGTGCAAGAACGGTTCGGTTTCGGCTTCGTCCCCGCCAACGCACGCCAGGCTCTCGACCTGATCCGCCGGGCGGAAGCGGCCGGGGTGAACACCGTCTGGACGGTGATGCCGGCGCTCAACAGGGATACCTTGACGCTCTTTGGTGCCGCGGCCATTCAGACGGAGCGGATCAAGCTCGGCACCGCCATCGTGCCGGCCTTCACGCGCCACCCGCTGGCCCTCGTCACGCAAATGCTCACGCTGGAGGACCTTGCCCCGGGCCGCCTCCGGCTGGGGATCGGCACCAGCCACCAGCGGACAATGATCCCCGCCTATGGGCTGCCCTTCGACCGGCCGCTGACCCAGCTCCGGGAGTACCTGGGGGTTCTCCGGCCGGCGCTCCAAGAGGGAGCCGTCTCCTTTGCCGGCGAGTTCTACCGGGTCGAAGCCAAATTCCCGGTCGCGCCGAAGACCCCTGTGCTCATCTCGGCGCTGCGCGAAAACGCCTTCGAGCTCGCCGGCGAGATGACCGACGGCGCCATCACCTGGCTCTGCCCGATCGAGTACATCGCGGCGGTGGGCAAACCGGCCCTCGAACGGGGCGCGCGGACGGCCGGAGGGCCGGCCCCGCCGCTCGTCGCCCACGTCCTCGTCGCGCCCCGCACGGATCGCGAGGCGGTACGAACGGCCGCCCGCGGCATGCTCGGCTACTACGCTGCCGCCACTTTCTACCAGCGGATGTTCGCCGCCGCGGGCTTCCCGCTCGGGGAGGAGAACGCAGTTCCGGACGCCCTGATCGACGCGCTCGTCGTTAGTGGCGACGACGCGGCGGTCGCCGACGGCCTACGCCAGCGCCTCGACCGGGGCCCGGATGAGCTCCTGCTGAGCCTCGTCCCCAGCGACGATCCGCGCGTCGACGAGGAGGCCCTCTTCCGCATCATTGGCAACCTGTAGACGAGGCGGCCGGGCGGCGATCCCCGCCCCTGCTCAGCGCCCGACGAGCTGGCACCCGTTCGGGCTGCTCGATGCGGCGCACGCCGTCCAAGATGATGATTACGTCAACCTGGCCCCCCGGCACCGAGATCCGATAACAGGCCGGAGGGGCACGCCCTTGCCACAGCCGTTCCCCTGCCCGTCCACCCCATTCGCCAGGCTGCCAAGCCGGGGGCGTCGTTCCTGCGCTGGCCTGACCGCGCTGGGGTTCGGCACCCCATCCCGGCACTCGGCCCAGGCGGGCCGGTGGCGCCGCGATCGTGCTCACAGATTTTCGCGAGGGAACAGGCGATGCAGCAGCGAAGGGGACCCTGGACCGTCACTGAGAGCCGCCAGGTCTACCGCAACCCATTTATCACAGTGCGGGAAGACCAGGCGGTGCAGGAGAACGGCGAGGAGAGCCGCTTCGGGATCGTCGAGATGAAACCCGGCGTCTCCGTCCTGCCGCTGGATGACGACGGCCACGTCCACCTGATCGAGGTGTACCGCTTCACGCTCGACCGGACCATGATCGAGGCCATTGCAGGGGGAATGGACGAGGGGGAGACACCGCGGGAAGCCGCCGAGCGGGAACTGCGCGAGGAGGCCGGCATCACGGCGCAGGAGTTGATCCCGCTGGGGGTCGTGGACCAACTGACGGAGGTCGTCTCGTCACCCAACCACCTCTTCCTGGCCCGGCGCCTGACCTTTGCCCCCGCCAACCCGGAGGGCAGCGAGCGCATCACGCCCATCAAGGTGCCACTGGATGAGGCGGTTCGCTGGGTGATGGAGAGCACCATCACCCAGGCCGCCTCGACGACGCTCATCCTGAAGGCGAAGCACCACCTCGGGCGATGAGCCTCCGCCGCCCCGCCAGGGGCACTGGCGCTGGGACGACCACTTGTCGGCCTACCGCTCCCGATCGCCACCCCGGCGGAACCAGCGGCGCCAGCCTCGTGGGCGACCGGTGGTCGGGTCGGGCCACTGGGGTCCCCCACCTTCCGGTCCGCGCCGCCGCGTCCGGTTCGTGAAGAAGCCGTAGCCGATGGCACCCAGGAAGACCAGCATAAGCGCCCAGCCCAGCCAGTTCGGCCCGGTGAACCGGAACTGCGTGCCCGTCTGGATGCTGTAGATCAGCACCCCCGCGACGACCGCGCAGAACCCGAGTAACAGAAACCCGACGGCGTTCTCGCGGT
>JALYMD010000522.1 GCA_030773875.1 Chloroflexota bacterium
GGTCTGGTGGCAACAGCGCTCTCTGGTCCCCGCCGCCTTGGCTCGGGCACCCTGCGAGATCTGCTGATTGGCATCTCCGTCGCCCACCCCAGCGGAACCGTGACCAAGGCGGGGGGCATGGTCGTGAAGAACGTGACCGGCTTCGATTTGCCGCGTCTCTACCATGGGTCGCTCGGCACCCTGGGGGTCATCGTCTCGGCCAACTTCAAGGTGCTGCCGCTTCCTCGGAGCGAGACTACAGTGGTCGGAACGTTTCCGAGTGCCGGGGACGCCCTCGATTCGGTTTCCCGTCTGTACCGAAGCCCGCTCCGGCCCGTGGCTCTCGAGGCGGGGCGACTCGAATCCGGATGGTTCGCTAGTACTCGGTTTGAGGGGCGCGACCAAACCGTGCGCGCCGCCGCGGATGAGGCGGAGCATCTCCTCGGCGGTCATGCCGAACGCGTCAACGCCGAGGAAAGCCGCCGGTGGTGGGAATCTTATCTCGCACCGCAGGCGATCGAGACGACCGATGATCGGCCGGATCTCCTTGTGCGATGCGCGGTCCGCCCGCGGGAAGCGGCCGTTCTCGTGCAGGGCGTCGCTCGGGTGGCCGACGAACGCCGTTTTACCATCTCCTATCTCGGGTGTTCGGTGGGGCTGGGGACGGTTATGGTCCGAGGGGCATTTCTCGAGGGCGGGAGCGCTGATGCGCTACGGGCGTTCCAAGAGCAATTGCTAGCCATCGCCGATCACGTCACGATCCTCTCTGCCCCTCCTGACTGGAAGCGGGGCCTGGACATCTGGGGACGACCACCGGAGACGCTCGATGTCATGAGCTCACTAAAGGAGCAGTTCGACCCCCAGCGGGTCTTGAACCGGGGCCGGTTCGCGGGCGGGATTTAGGCAGCAACTCGCATCCTTTCGCCCGGCGGCGGACGTCACCCATCCCCATCTGAGCACAGCGGTATCGGCATGAGATTCCTTAAGGAGGCGAAGGACTGATCATGGTGGTTGCAGTCGAGGCGGATCTCGGAAATCTTCACCGGTATGCCGGCCACGATCAGCCGGACGATGACCTGCTGCGGACCTGTGTCCACTGCGGTATGTGCTTACCGACCTGCCCTACATACCGGCTCACCGGTCAAGAGATGTCGTCCCCCCGAGGCCGACTCTGGCTGATGAAGTCCGTGGCGGACGGTCGCTTGGACCTTCTGGACCCGATCTTTGACGAGCAGATGTACCAGTGTCTCAACTGCCGAGCGTGTGAGGCTGTCTGCCCATCAGGCGTGCACTACGGGCCATTGGTCGAGGCCGCGCGTTCCCAACTCGAGCAGCATCGGCCCCGCCCCCTCTGGCAACGGGCGACGCGGAAAGTGGCGATGGGCTGGCTCTTTGGCGATGGCCGACGCCTTCGGGCAGCCGTTGCCGGTCTTCGCCTCTATCAGCGAAGTGGGCTGGCCGCCCTGCTGCGCCGTAGCGGTGCGCTCAAACTGGCGCGGATGGAGGAACTGGAGGCCATGATGCCGCCCGTCTCCCGCCGATCCCTGGTGCCCGGAGCCGAGCATTGGTCCTCGCCCGAACCCGTCCGCGCCGTCCGCCTGTTCAATGGCTGCGTGATGGGCACGGTGTTCGCTGACATCAACCGGGCGGCGGCACGGGTGATGGCACGGAACGGGGCGAGTGTCGATCTGCCGGTCGGTCAGCAGTGTTGCGGAGCTCTCCATGTACACGCCGGGATGATGGACGAGGCGAGAACCCTGGCCCGTGCGAACATCGACGCCTTCGAGGCCACGGGTGATGACGCCATCGTGGTGACAGCGGCGGGATGCGGCGCAGCCCTGAAGGAGTACGGCTACCTGCTCAAAGATGATGCGGTCTACGCCGGCCGAGCGGCTCGGTTCAGCGCCCGGGTCCGGGATGTCACCGAGCACCTCGCGGAGACGGACCTTGTGCCGCCAACCGTTCCCGTTGACCGGGTCGTGACCTACCAGGAGCCGTGCCACCTGGTTCATGCCCAACGGATCACTGTCCAGCCTCGCAAGCTCCTCGATGCCGTGCCGGGGCTCCGGCTCGTCGAGATGCGGGAATCGTCGCTCTGCTGTGGTAGCGCTGGAATCTACAATCTGATCCGGAAGGAGATGGCGGAAGACCTTGGCGACCGCAAGGTTCGCCACATCATGGAGACGCCCGCCACGGAGGTAGTGACCGCCAACCCCGGCTGCGCGATGCAGCTTCGTGCCTCTCTCCGTCGCAACGGGAGCAGGGTTAAGGTTCGCCACATCGTGGAGATCCTCGATGAAGCCTATGGCGGGAAGCAGAACATTGCCTCGGATGGATCGGCACGCGCCGGTGCCGAGCGTGTTGGATCACGGTCCCACGCGTTCCAGACGGCGTGAGCGAGGGGCGGCGAACCTTGCTAGAGCGCTATTTCAAGCTAACGGATCACGGGACGAACCTGCGGACGGAGACCCTCGCGGGACTCACGACGTTCATGGTCATGTCCTACATCATCGCGGTCAATCCGGCCATCCTGAGCCTTGGGGGTTCGGGGCTCGATCCACGGGCCGTCGCAACCGTCACCTGCCTGGTGGCTGGGGTCATGTCGATCGCGATGGGGCTCTACACCAACCACGCACTCGCCATTGCCCCGGGGCTTGGCCTCAACGCTATCGTTGCCTTCACGCTGGTCGGCGCCATGGGGCTCACCTTTTCCCAGGCGATGGGAGTCGTCGTAACTGAGGGCCTGCTGATCACGATCCTCGTCCTGCTCGGCGTCCGGCAGTACGTGCTTGATGTGGTGCCGCTTAGCCTCAAGAAGGCGATTGCGGTCGGCATTGGCTTCTTCATCCTCTTCATTGGCCTCCGCAATGCTGGCTTGATCACCTTTGTGCCAGGTGAGACGAGCACGGTTGATGGATTCCTAGAATTGACCCCGCTCCACTCTTGGCCGATCTTCGTCGCCATGATTGGTCTTCTGGCGACCGTGGTCCTCATGGCGCGCGGCGTACCCGGCGGCATTCTCTGGGGCATCATCTTCGCGACGCTGGTCGCCTTCCTCGTTCCCGGCAATGTTGCCGTGTTTCCTGCCGATCCGCTCGCCGGCCCCGATTTCCACCTTCTCGGTGATTTCAGCTTCGGCTATGTCGGCGAGCTGGGCGCGCTCACGGCACTACTTGTCGTCCTTAGTTTGATGCTGGCTGACTTCTTCGACACCATGGGAACCCTGGTCGGCGTTGGCAGCCAGGCGGGTTACCTCAACGAGCGGGGCAACCTGCCCGACGCTAAGAAGCCGCTCCTTGTCGACTCTCTGGCCGCCGTTGCCGGCGGTGCCGCAAGCGCCTCGTCGGCCACGACCTACATCGAGTCGGCGGCGGGGGTCAGCGTTGGGGGAAGGACTGGGTTGGTCGCGGTCGTCACCGGTGTGCTGTTCCTGCTCTCGCTGCCGTTCGTTGGCCTCGTCACCGCCATCCCGGGCGTGGCGACGGCTCCGGCGCTGATCGTCGTCGGCTTCTTGATGGTCGGCGTCCTGTCTGAAGGCACCGGAAGCGGCGAGGGGGCGTCCGTGCGCGGTGTCAATTTTGCTGACATCGAGGAAGGGTTTCCGGTCGTCCTGACGATGCTCTTGATGCCCCTCACGTTCAACATCACAAACGGCATTGGGGCAGGCTTCATCAGTTATACGGACTCCGGATGTAGACTAAGGGAATGCCAAGACGTCTTGTGGTGCCCCCGCACCTTCCCCTCGCCGACCTGGAGGCTCGCTACCGTAGGGCGCGCGATCCAGTGACGCGCTCCCACTGG
>JALYMD010000523.1 GCA_030773875.1 Chloroflexota bacterium
CCGTCGGTCTGGACCTGAGCCAGCACGTTAGGGAGGGCACGGTCCGGATCGTGTGGAACGCCCCGGTGGAAATGCCGGTCGACGCATGGGCGCAGCATGTGTTCGCTGAGGTCGACACGCACCACCCGCGGCGGTTCTTCCTGGACGCCCTCAACGACGTTCAGCGGCTGATGCTCCAGCCGGAACGGCTATTTCCCTTCCTCACTGCTCTGACCAATCGACTGCGCTCGGCCGGGGTGACGTCACTGATGTCCGTGGAGGCCGGGACAATCCTCGGCCCGGAATTGACGGTGCCGATTCCGGCAGCGTCAACGGCGGCCGATAACGCCCTGCTCCTGCGCTACGTCGAATTGCGCTCGCAGCTCCACCGCCTCATCTCCATCATCAAAGCGCGGGAGGGCGCCTATGACACTGCGATCCGCGAGTTCCGGATCGGCGCCCAGGGCATTGAGGTGGCGTCCACGTTCTCGACCGCTGAGGCAGTGCTCACCGGCGTTGCCCGCCAAATGACGGCAGTTAACCGCAGCGGCGAGGGGGGCCGATGAGGCCGGCGAAGAAGATCCTCGTCGTCGACGATGAGCTGATGATCCGGGACGTAGTGGTCGCCCTGCTCGAGGATGAGGGTTACGCCGTCGTCGCCGCCCACACGGGCTGCGGGCCCTGGAGCTCCTCCCCCTGGAGCGACCGGATCTGGTGATCATGGACGTGATGATGCCGGGCCTGGACGGCCGTGAAGTCTTCCGCCGGATGCGGGAAAGCCGGTATGGCCACGCGCCGCCCGTGGTGATGATGAGCGCGGCGGTCGAGCGCGACCTCCTCGATCCCAACGTCGCCGCCTTCCTGCCGAAGCCGTTCGACCTCACGGATTTGCTAGACACCATCGAGCGGGTGCTCAAGCGGCAGGCGTAGATGCGGCCGGGGAGCGGAGGCACCGAAGTGATGGACGGCGGGCCGCACGGGATTCGGATCGTCGGGCTGGCGGAAGTCGTGCTGAATGTGCGGGACCTGAGGCGAGCCCTGGCATTCTACCGTGATCTGCTCGGACTGGCGCAGATCTCACCGCTGGACCGGCCCGGGCCGGTCTTTCTGAGGGCCGGGGCAGCCTCGTCGGAGTTGCCGGCGCTGGTCGTGCTGGTGCCCCTGCCACCGGACGCGGCAGACTTCGTCGCACCCCGAACACTCCACCACCTGGCCCTGGCGGTGCCGGCGGAGGCGTTTGATGCGGCCCGGGCCGCGTTGGAGGGGCAGGGATTCGCAGTTCGCACGGGCCAGCACCCGGTCATACCCTCCCGCACGATGTACGTCGACGATCCAGATGGCAACGAGGTCGAGTTGATCGCGCCAGCGGGCTGAGGCAGGACGGCCGGCGGGAGGAGCGGATGCAGGTTTACCTGGGCGGGCCGATGTTCGTAGCGGCGGAGGTGGCCTACAACCTGGCGCTAGCTCGGCGGCTGCGCGAGCACGGGTTCGCCGTCTACTGCCCGAACGAGAGCGAGCCAATCAACGACAAGACCCGGACAGACATCACGGGCCAGAAGATCTATCAAGCCGACATCGAGGCATTGGAGGACTCCAACGTCTACCTCTGCCAGGTCAGCGAGGACTCCGGCACGATGTGGGAGGCGGGCTACTTCGACTGCCTCGCTCGCCATGTTGACCCGGCCCGCTACTACGGGGTGATCGGCCTCGCGACCGACATGCGCCTGCGCACCCTCCCCGACCCCGCCAAGGCCGGCCCCGACAACCAGGCGGGTTACGTCAACCAGTTCGTCGTCGGCGGCCTGCAACGCTCCCTCGGGGTCGTGCTGGACGAGGAGGCGCTGATCGAGCGCCTCCTCCAGATCCGGCACGACCACGAAGGGGCGTGAGCGCACCATTGGCGGCGAGTCAGGAGCGGGATTCCAGTTCAAGCTATTGGCTGGTCCGCACCCATTTTCTGGTCGACCCTTGATCGGCTGACCTCGATATCTCGTCGCTTTAGGCCGTGATATCGAGCAGCAGAACATGCATGTCACCGGCGAAGCAGCCGCTCTGTCTCTCTTCGGGACCGATGTTCAGCAGGTCGCCGGAGCCATTGTGACGACCGCCACCATCACCGAGCTAGAGGAGCATCGTCGGTCCTCGTTGAAGCAGGCGGCCGCTGCCCGGGCGTCCCAGGACCTCGTTGTCGCGGAAGACGATCTCGCCGCGGCGCAGGGTGATGACGGGCCAGCCGGTGACGCTCCAACCCTCGTAGACGGAGTGGCCGGCGTTGGACTTGAGCATCGGGCGCTCGACGGTGCGGGTGAGGTCGGGGTCGAAGAGCACGAGGTCGGCGTCGCTGCCGACGGCGATGGTGCCCTTGCGCGGGAAGAGGCCGAACAGCTTGGCGGCGTTGGTGGCGGTGACCTCGACAAAGCGGCGGAGGGAGATGCGGCCCTGCCGCACGCCCTCGTCGTAGAGCTTCGGCAGCATGGTCTGGAGGTTCTCGACGCCTGGGCGGAGGTTGGCCACCGTGAGCGCCGGGTCGAGCTTAGCCTCTAGCGCCCAGGGGGCGTGGTCGGTGCAAACGGTGTGCAAGACGCCCTGCTGGATACCGGCCCAGAGGGCGTCGACATCCTCCTGGTCCCGCAGGGGCGGCTGGCCGACGTACTTCGGCCCCTCCTCCTCCTCGAAGCGCTCTCGGGTGAGGTGCAAGTAGAGGGGGCGCGTCTCGACGTAGACGGGCAGGCCGCGGGCCTGGGCCTCGGCGCACGCTTCCAGCG
>JALYMD010000524.1 GCA_030773875.1 Chloroflexota bacterium
CGAAGTTGTCGAACCAGGTGTCGTAAGTGGGAACGAAGTGGCTCCACTGCAGGATCTTGAGCTCGGTGCCGCTGATGTTGACCGTCGGCGTCTGGAACGTCGTCGCTCGGGCCTTCAGTTGCGGGCCCATCGCCGCGGCAAGCGCCGCCGCTCCGGTGCCCTTCAGCAGAGCCCGTCGCGAGATTCCTGTTCCCCAAACTGGCGTGCGTCCTCGCATGTCCATCTCCCCTGACTGTCGACTTCTCCGATGAAGTAGGCGGTAGTAACTACTACCCGCCGGGCGCCGTCAAGTATTCTGGCGCGTTTCGAGCGTGGTCCTTGCCACAATAGGTATCCCCATCGGAGTTGTTGACGTTCTTGATCCACGACTGTAGATTTGCGGGCAACAACCAAAGAGCGCACCACTCCCATCCAGAGGGGCAGAGGGACCGGCCCGATGAAGCCCCAGCAACCTCCCGGCAACGCCGCCGGGCAGGTGCTAAGTCCGACAGGTCGACCTGGAAGATGGGGGCTCGGGGCAGCGCCGCCGACCCTGTCGTGGCGTGGTCTCGCACCCTCATCCATCTGGATGGGGGTTTTTTGTTGACGATGTTGGGCCGGTGACGACGCCGGGCAAGGACGGGAAAGCGGAGGACGCCATGGCCGAGTCGGTCACGGTATCGCGCGTGGGGAAACGGTTCGGGACGGGCGAGGCCGCGCTCCCGGTCCTCCACGGCGTCGGATTGGAGATTGCCGCCGGCGAGTTCGTCGCGGTGCTCGGCCCCAGCGGCTGCGGCAAGTCGACGCTGCTCCGCCTGATTGCCGGCCTGGACCGGCCGTCGACGGGCTCCGTCCGGCTCGGCGAGCACGAGGTCACCGGAATCGACCCGCGCTGCGCGGTCGTCTTCCAGGAGCCGCGCCTGCTCCCCTGGAAGACCGTGGCGGCTAACGTCGCCCTCGGCGCGCGGCGCCTGCCGAACGCGCCGTCGCCGGACGCCCTGCTGGAACTCGTCGGCCTGACCGGGTTTGGAGCCTCGCGCCCGCACCAGCTCTCCGGCGGCATGGCCCAGCGGGCCGCGCTGGCCCGGGCCCTGATCGGGCGGCCGGGTGTTCTCCTGCTGGACGAGCCGTTCGCCGCGCTCGACGCCCTGAACCGGATGCGGATGCAGGATCTGGTCGGCGGCGTCTGCCGGGAGCTCCGCCCCACCGTCGTCCTGGTGACCCACGACGTCGACGAGGCCCTCTTCCTGGCCGACCGCGTCGTCGTCCTCGGCCAGCGGCCGGCAACCGTGATGGCGACCCTGTCGGTCCCGCTGCCCCGACCGCGCGACCGCAGCGACCCCGCCCTCGCCGCGCTACGGGCGGAGCTTCTCTCCCACGTCGGCTTCTCGTCTCCTGCGGCCGCCACGGACGTCGCGGCCGTCGCCTAAAGATCTCTCGCTCGTCAAGTTCCCGGAGGATTTCATGACTCCGACCCGACATCGCTGGACCACGCTCTTCGCCCTCGGCCTGCTGCTCCTGCAGCTGCTGGCAGTGACGGCCGGCCCGGCATCTGCCCAGGAGAAGCCGGAGGAGATCCGACTCGACTACGCCTACTACAATCCCAGCAGCCTGGTGCTGCGCCGCTTCGGCTGGCTGGAAGAGGAGTTCAAGGCCGACAAGGTCGGCGTCAAGTGGGTGCTGAGCGCCGGCAGCAATAAGGCCAACGAGTTTCTCCGCTCCGACGCGATCGACTTCGGCTCCACCGCCGGCTCCGCGGCCCTGCTCGCGCGGGCGAACGGCTCCCCGATCCAGACCGTCTACATCTACTCCAAGCCGGAGTGGACCGCCCTCGTGGTCCCCAAAGACTCCCCGATCGCGGACGTGGCCGGCTTGAAGGGCAAGAAGGTCGCCGCCACCAAGGGCACGGACCCCTATTTCTTCCTCCTGCGCTCGCTGAACCAGGCCGGCCTCTCCGCCGCCGACGTCGAGATCATCAACCTCCAGCACGCCGACGGAAAGACCGCCCTGGAGCGGGGCCAGGTGGACGCTTGGGCCGGCCTCGACCCGTTCATGGCCCAGACCGAGCTGGAGCAGGGTTCCCGCTTGCTCTACCGCAACATCGACTTCAACTCCTACGGATTCCTCAACGCCCGCACCGACTTCTTGGAGAAGTACCCGGCGGAGACGCAGCGGATCCTGGCAGCCTACGAGCGCGCCCGCCAATGGATCCTGGAGCACCCTGACGAGGCCGCCCAGATCCTGGCCGAGGAGGCCAGCCTCTCGATTGATGTGGCCAAGCGCGAGTTGGTCGAGCGAACCGTGCTCACCACCAGCCCCATCCCGGGCGAGGAGCAGGCCGCCGTCCTGCGCGAGATCATCCCCATCTTCGAGGCCGAGAACCAGCTCTCCCCCGGCGCCGACGCCAACGCCGCGCTGGCGGAGCTGTTCGCGCCCCAGTTCATCCAGGCCGTCGTCCCCGCCGCGACGCCGGCGCCGTAGGGACGCGGTGCATCGAGGAAGGCCAGACCGATGAAGCCAGCCGTCTCGCTCCCATTCCGCCCGCTCGAACGGGCACCCGCCGCGACCCGCCCGCGCCGGACGCTTCCTCCCGCCCGGGCGCTGCGCGGGCTGATCGTCCCGGCCGCGCTGCTCCTGCTCTGGCAGATCGTGACCGAAATGGGTATCTACAGCCGGGGACAACTCCCGGCTCCTGCCGATGTCCTGGCCGCTGCGCGGCAGCTGGCGGCGGCGGATGAGCTGGGCCTCCACATCCGCGCCAGTATGGTACGGGTCGCGTGGGGCTTCGGTCTCGGAGCCTTGGCCGCGACCTTGCTCGGCCTCGCGATCGGGCTGTCCCGCACCGTTGAGGACTTCCTCGCTCCGACGCTGCAGGCGATCCGCGCTATCCCCTCCCTGGCCTGGGTGCCGCTGCTCGTCCTTTGGATGGGCATCGACGAACCGCCAAAAATCACCTTGGTGGCGATCGGCGTCTTCTTCCCGGTCTACACCAACCTGGTTGCGGGGATCCGTCAGATCGACCGCAAGCTGGTGGAAGTCGGGCACGCCTACGGGTTGCAGGGTCTGGCGCTCACCCGAGAGGTGCTGCTTCCTGCCTCGCTCCCGTCGCTCCTGACTGGTCTACGGATGGGCCTGGCCCAAGGTTGGCTATTCTTGGTTGCGGCCGAGTTGATTGCCGCTTCCCGTGGGCTCGGGTTCCTTCTCATCGACGGACAGAACACCGGCCGCGCCGACATCATCGTTATGAGCATCGTCCTCCTCGCCCTGATCGGCAAGGCAACTGACCTCCTTCTCCAGTTTGGTGAGCGCCGCCTTCTGCGCTGGACCGACACCTACCGAGGCGGCGCGTAGACGAGAACCTGGGCAATAACGCGCTACCATGATGCTCTACGCATCATGGGATAGGGATGCGGTGGGGCACCCCGGTGAGACACCGTTCCATTTCGTCCGACAGACACAGACAAGGAGAGACTACGCGATGACCGCGACCACCCCGACCTTGCGCGAGCGGCAAGCGCCGCTCAAGACCCGCTACGAGACCGACCCGGAGTCGGCCAAGCTGACGATCACCGTTCGCAGCACGACCGAGGGCGACGACCCGACCCGCGTCCGCATCGCCACCGGCCCGGACGGCGAAACCCTGGCGGCGTGGGACATCGGCGCCCACCCGATGGCCGGCGGTGCCGGCGACCTCGCCTGCTCCGGCGATCTCCTGCTCGCGTCGCTGGCCGCCTGCCAGGAGATCACCCTGCGGATGGTCGCCGCCGCGATGGGGATCCCCCTCTGTTCCGTCGAGGTGGCCGTCAGCGGCGACATGGACTTCCGCGGCACGATGGGCGTCGACCCCGAAACGCCGGTCGGCTTCAACGCGATCCGCACCGACATCCGCATCGACGCCGACGCCCCCGCCGACCGCCTGGAGCGCCTGGTCCAGCGCGCCGAGCGCTACTGCGTCGTGAACGCCACCCTCAGCCAGCCGCCGGTCGTCACCACCTCCATCCAGGTCGGACCGGGCGCCCCCTCGACCTAGTGGTCTGGGGCGCCTCCAGCGCCACCGCCCGTTCGTGGTAGGGGCGAGGCATGCCTTGCCCGCCTGGCCCGCAACCAGGCGGCGGGTGCGTCGCCCCGACCCAGCGGACCATCGTTGGCAGACTCCGCCTCCATGGCCGGAATCCCCGCAACGCTCCCGGCTGCCAGTACGGCGCGCCCTTAGAGCGACCGGCAATAGGCCTCGCTAGAGTCGTCGGGTGGTGGGGCGGGTGACCCAGCGGTAGCAGGTGCGTGCCCGCTGTATCAGGCAGCGGGTGACCACGAATGCAGCGGCAAGGAAGAGG
>JALYMD010000525.1 GCA_030773875.1 Chloroflexota bacterium
TGCTCGCGTCCGGCGGCCCGTGCGTCCACCCCTCGGTTGTTCTTGTTTCAGTGTAGCAGGTGTGAGCAGCCTCCCGCCTGGCGAGTTCCGGCTTGACGCCCCATAACATCAGCGCCTTCTCTAGTTCACTCCTATCCTCCTCAGCTGGGCAGCAACCGCCTTAAGCTCGCGACCGTAACCGTACGAATCCTCGCCGCTCACAGCGAGGCCTTGCTGCACCTCGCGTCGGGCCCCCTCTACGTTTCCGGCCCAGCGAAATGCGCGCGCGAATTCGAGGTGCTTCTTGCGTCGGGCTGCCGCAGCCAAGTGGTAGTCTCCCCGCTGGAGGGCGATCTCTTCCGCGCGCTGATACCCTCGATCTGCCGCATCAAAATCTCCCTCCCAGAGGCGTAGCAGGCCCCAGGTCGCGTTGAGCACCACAGCCACCCCAGACGACGCCTTCTTAAGGCCCTCGGGCAAAGACTCGAGAACAGCCCTCGCTGCGGTGGGATTGCCTTGCATGAGGTAGGCATACGCCAGGTTGTTAGCAACGAGAGGGTCGGAGGGAAGTCTCACACGGCCTTCGCTCAGCACCTTGACCGCCGCATCAGGTTGTCGTTTCCGGTCCGTGAGGTAGTAGCCCAGGAGACCCCAGGCATCCGCAGGGGCTTCCCCCGTATCCACCCAGCTTCTAAGTCGGTCAATTGCCTCGTCCTGGCGATCCAGTCTGTCGAGTGCGACAGCGTGAAGCAGGCGCGAGGTCGTGTCCCTGGGAAAGTGCTCTTCGCATTGTTCCAACACCGCAATCGCATCGGTCAGTCGACCATTATCCAGCAGTAGCCGGCTGAGGTTGTGGTACGGAGTCGGAGCATCGGGCTTGAGCTTTATCGAACGAGCGAGCTGCCGTGCAGCGTCGTCACGGTTGCCGAGTAACCAGAAGCACGTTCCGAGGTTGTTGAGCAGGCGGGCTTGGTCGGCCATCGCCTCCGGGTCCGCTCGGTCGATCATGGCGATGATGCGGTTGAGTTCGTTACGCGCGCGCTTGTACTCCTGCGATCGGAAGTGCGCCCACGCAAGGAGTTCGCGCGCTTCTCGGTCCGCCGGGTAGTGCTCAAGTAGGCCATTGAGGAGTGCAACCGCCTGAGCGGCATCCCCGTTGTCCACCAGCACGTGGGCGAGCCCGTAGACAGCCTCTGACGTCCCCGGCACCAAGGAGAGCGTGGCCTTGAACGACTGGATGGCCCGCTTCGGGTCGCCTGCCTGCGCGTACGCGGCCCCAAGGGCCAGATGCAACTCCGCCGCCCTCGGGTTGCTCGAGGATGCCTCCCTCAACCGGGAAATAGCCTCCTTAGCGCGGCCTAGACCGAGGAGAGCCATTCCGAGGTGGAACCTGGGCAGCACCGCACCTGGTTTGAGCTCCACTGCTCGCTCCAACAACCGGGTAGCCTGGGCTAGGTCCTTGCGACGCACCGCGACGGCCGCCAATCCCATAATCGGATCGAGATCAGTGGAGTGCGCCACTCGCAGGTCCGCGAACAGCCTCTCCGCATTCTCAAGCCGATCCTGCCAGATTCGGACTCGACCAAGGTTCACCGCCGCAAAGCGGTAGCGAGGATCCAGTTCGAGCGCCCGCTCGAACTCCGCCTCGGCGGCCTCAAGTCGGCCCCGATTGAGCAGCGCTAGGCCGAGATTCGTATGCGCGCGAGCGCTGAGCGAGAAGCGCTCAACCTCCTGACGCGCCCTTTCCACAGCCGCGTCGAGGATCGCGCATACACTCGCGATTTCTGCTTCTCCTAGCGGATCAGTATTGGCATCGTAGGCAGCCGGATTGCCGTGGTCCACGAGTGGAATTGGCACCTCCTCGTCGAACTTCGGGTCCAAGAACGTTGGGTGGGCGGTTGCCTCGACCCCCAGGGTGCCCATCATGTGCTTCCTCCTTGTGTTGTTGCCGCGGCAAATTGACGTGATTGACGCTGCACCTTTGCTTGCCGCCACGCCTCCCGCCGTGCCCGATCTTGCTCCCAACGCATGTACTTCTGGTGGTTGCGCAACACCAAAAGGCACGCATCAATCTGCTGAAAGATGCGACCAAAGTGGCGCAAGCGCGTGTCTTGGTGGTAATCGAGCGCCGCCATCGAGCGGTACAACGCGTCAACGCGCTCGAGGACGGCATCTGGAGCAAGCCGGGCGAAGTCGGATACGCTCGGCAGGGTGCGGTTCGTCACGGCGGGCAAAAGCTGATCGTAGATCCGGATTCGTTCGTCGGCCCTCACCTGGCTGATGTAAATCAAGCACTGGAGATAGCCGGGATCCGAGAACAGGTGGAGACCAAGGACCTGCCCGCTAAACAGCTCAAACAGGATCGCGCCGAGTGAGTAGATGTCGGCAGCGAATGCGATCGTAGGATCGGCATCATGGAGCGACGCGAGCATCTCGGGGGCCGTGTAGTGGACATCGCCGACAGGTACGCCATACGCTGGTCTCAATGCCTGTGCGTCGATGTCGAAACGGCGCGCCGCTCCGAAGTCCGACAGCTTGATGGATCCCCTCCTCATGACGAGGAAGTTGCCCGGTTTCAGGTCGCGGTGGGCGACATCGAGCTCATGGACCCGGGCGACGGCACGACACATTCCCCTGAACGCAACCAATCGGCGTTCCGCATCCCACTTCCCCTCTTCGATGACCGCTTGCATATCGGTAGCAGCCAACTCCAAGGCGAAGTACTCGAACCAGAGGTAAAAAGGTAACCGGACCGTGGTCGGTAGCTGCTCATCAACGCTGGAGCGGGGGGCAACCAAAGAAGTCACGCGGCGCTGTCCCTTTAGTCGCGCGAGAATCGCCGCCTCCCGCTCGAAACACTCAAGACGGTACGGGTCCCCACGCTTCTCCGGGTGGAAGAACTTCAGCGCGACGCGCCGACCCGTCTCTCCGTCCAAGGCGGAGAACATTAGCGAGAAGTACCCGCCCCCCCAGACTGTCCGATGCGCCGGATGCCGGTGAAGCGGCCGTCAAGGTCGCTGCGCCCCTCCACCATCCGCAGGTACAATTCTCGATTCGGATCAGAGTTATTCACCACCGACCCCGAACCGCTCCCTGAGGAAATCGATGGCGTCGTCGGGGTGCTCACGCAGGATGCGCAGGATGTCAGCCGGCACTTTCTCCGCTGCGAGCAGCAAGCGATCTTCGTCGCAACCAAAGTAACTGGCCACGCGCTGGACCAGACCCTCGGACGGGCGGATCTGGTTGTTCTCGAGCTTGCTGAGGTAGGTGTAGGACACACCGAGCTCCGGCGCGAGCCGCTTGATGCCGATCCCTTCTTTAGCACGCAACTCCCGCAGGATGTCCCCGAACTCCTCCATAGGCGTAGGCTAATGGGGGTTGATAGGCTTGTCAACCCTATATCGTATTGACGGTACGTACTCTGGTCCCGTTCATCAACCCCTCCATGGTCGACAGAAACCAGGGGACAGGCGAGTAGACGGGACCAACTACGGACGCAACCGTTCCGGTCAATCAGGGCTGATAGCTCCTTCACCGCGTGTCCACCTGAGGTGCTCCGAAGACCAGGAGGGCATTACCTCGAAAGCCGCGTTCCACCCCACATTGTGGACAGACGACTACCACCCGGCGTGTGTCGAGGTAGGCGCGAAAGTCTTCCACGGCCCGGTCGAGGACCAGGCCTCCGTCTGCGGTCACCCGGCCGAGGACGGCGCCGTGGGGCGCCGGGCAGGCCGGGTTGCGGCAGCGCCACAGCGACCGGCTCATGGCGTCACCTGCCCGCTCACCGCGTCCACCGGTCGGCACCGGCCTCGCCGGCGGACGCATCGTCCTGGCGGACG
>JALYMD010000526.1 GCA_030773875.1 Chloroflexota bacterium
GGGGGGCGGCTCTGCTTCACCACCGATGTCCAGCATGCGGTGGACCACGGGTGCTGCCTCTTCATCACCGTCGGCACCCCGCCGAGCGAGGACGGCTCCTCCGACATCCGTTTCGTGGAGGCGGTGGCGACCAGCATCGGCGATGCGATGCGGGAGGAGAAGGTGGTCATCACCAAGTCCACCGTGCCGGTCGGGACGGCAGACCGGGTGCGGGCGATCCTGACCGAGCGGCTGGCCGCCCGCGGCCTCGACCTGGTCTTCGATGTCGTCTCCAACCCGGAGTTTCTGAAGGAAGGCGACGCGATCGACGACTTCATGAAGCCGGATCGGATCGTGGTCGGGGCAGAGTCGCCGCGCGCGATCGAGATCCTCCAGGAACTCTATGCGCCGTTCAATCGGAACCACGGCCGGATGCTGGTGATGGATGTCCGCTCGGCGGAGCTGACCAAGTACGCCGCCAACGCGATGCTGGCGACGAAGATCTCCTTCATGAACGAGTTGGCCAACCTCGCGGAGCGGCTGGGGGCGGACATTGAGCACGTCCGGGTGGGGATCGGCTCCGACCCCCGGATCGGCTACGAGTTCATCTACCCGGGGGCCGGCTACGGTGGCTCCTGCTTTCCGAAGGATGTGCGGGCGCTGGAGCGGACCGCCGTCGAGGTGGGCTACGACGCGGAGCTGCTGCGGGCGGTGGAGGCGGTCAACGAGCGGCAGAAACTCGTCCTGCCGGCCAAGATCCGCCGCCACTTCGGCGACGACCTGCGGGGCCGCGTCTTCGCGCTCTGGGGGTTGGCCTTCAAGCCCAACACGGACGACATGCGAGAAGCGCCGAGCCGGCCGCTGATGGAGGCGCTCTGGGCGGCTGGAGCGACGGTGCAGGCGCACGACCCGGAGGCGATGAACGAGGCGCGGCGCCTCTACGGCGAGCGCCCGGATCTGCGTCTCTACGAGAATCCTGAGGAAGCGCTGGAGGACGCGGACGCGCTGATCATCGTGACGGAGTGGCGGGTCTTTCGCAGCCCGGACTTCGGGGCGATCAAGGCCAAGCTCAAACGACCGATCGTCTTCGACGGGCGCAACCTCTACGACCCGGTGCGCCTGGCATCGGAGGGAATCTCTTACCACGGGATTGGCCTGGGAACGGGGCGCGACGGGACAGCGCCCGGGGTTGGCGGCGCCTGATGCGGATCCTGGTCACCGGCGCCACCGGGTTCATCGGCTGGTTCGTCGCGGCCCGGCTGCTGGAGCGGGGCGACGAGGTGATCGGGCTCGATAACCTGAACCCGTACTACGATGTCCGGTTGAAGGAGGCTCGCCTAGCGCGGCTGGAAGGGCACGCCGGATTCCGGTTCCACCGATTGGACGTGGCCGACCGGGAGGCTGTCGCAGATCTCTTTGCAGCGGAGCAACCCGAGGCCGTGGTCCACCTGGCGGCCCAGGCAGGGGTCCGGCACTCGCTGGAGGATCCGGCGGTCTACGTGGACGCCAATCTGGTCGGATTCGGCAACGTGCTGGAGGGGTGCCGCAACGGAAGGGTGAAGCACCTCGTCTTCGCCTCCTCCTCCTCGGTCTATGGCGCGAACTCCAAGGTGCCGTTCTCGGTTCACGACAATGTGGACCACCCGCTCAGCCTCTACGCGGCGACGAAGAAGGCGAACGAGTTGATGGCCCACACCTACAGCCATCTCTACGGGCTGCCGGTAACAGGGCTGCGTTTCTTCACGGTTTACGGGCCTTGGGGTCGGCCGGATATGGCCTACTTCCTGTTCACGGAGGCGATCCTGGCAGGGCGGCCGATTGAGCTGTTTCACCATGGGGAGGCACAACGCGACTTCACCTATGTGGAAGATGCGGTGGAGGGGGTTCTGCGGGTGCTGGAACGCCCCCCGGCCCCGGACCCTGCGTGGACCGGGGAAGCACCCGATCCGGGCACGAGCGGCGCCCCCTACCGGATCTACAACATCGGTCGCGGCGAGCCGGTGGAACTGCGCCGCTTCGTCGGGGTGCTGGAAGCATGCCTCGGCAGGCGGGCGGAGACGCGCCTGTGCCCGCCCCAGCCGGGTGATGTCCCGGTCACCTTCGCGGACATGACCGATCTTTGCCGGGTGACCGGCTTTGCCCCCTCAACGTCGATTGAGGAAGGGGTGGCGCGGTTCGTGGCCTGGTATCGAGACTACCACGGGGTCTGACGGATGGCAGCGGGGCGCGGGCCGGGAGCAGAGACTGATCGCGGCCGGCCGGGCAGCGGGGAGGGTGTGATGCGGATCGTCGTGACGGGGGGCGCGGGGTTCATCGGCTCGGCCGTTGTGCGCCACCTCCTCCGCGAGACGGACGCCGAGGTGCTCAATCTCGACAAACTGACCTATGCGGGCAACCTGGCGTCGGTCGCCGAGGTCGCGGCTGACGTGCGGTACCACTTCGTCGAAGCCGACATCTGTGATGGCGCGGCCGTGCGGCACGTCTTCGACTGGTTCAAGCCGACGGCAGTGATGCACCTGGCGGCCGAGTCGCACGTCGACCGGTCCATCGACGGGCCAGCCACGTTCGTCTCCACCAACATCGTCGGTACGTTCGCGCTGCTGGAGGCAGTCCAGGCCTACCGCGCGGGTGCCCCGGCCGAGGCGCGGGCCGCATTCCGCTTCCTGCACGTCTCGACGGACGAGGTCTACGGCAGCCTCGGTCCGGAGGGGTTCTTCACCGAGGAGACGCCCTACCGGCCGAACTCCCCCTACGCGGCAACCAAGGCGGGCTCCGACCACCTGGTCCGGGCCTGGCACCACACCTACGGCTTGCCGGCGCTGGTCACCAACTGCTCCAACAACTATGGGCCGTACCAGTACCCGGAGAAGCTGATCCCGCTGACCATCGGCAACGCCCTGGCTGGCAAACCGTTGCCGATCTATGGGCGCGGCGATAACGTGCGTGACTGGCTCTATGTGGATGACCACGCTCGAGCGCTGCGGACCGTGCTTGGGGCTGGCCAGCCCGGCGAGACCTACAACGTGGGCGGGCACAACGAGCAGACCAATCTGGAGGTGGTCCGCTCCATCTGCGCCATCCTGGACGAGCTGGTGCCGGACTCCCCTCACGTCCCTCACGCGAACCTGATGACCTTCGTCCCTGACCGCCCCGGCCACGACCACCGCTACGCCATCGACGCGAGCAAGATTGGGCGGGAGTTGGGCTGGCGGCCGGCGGAGACCTTTGCTTCGGGCCTGCGGAAGACGGTGGCCTGGTACGTGGAGAACCGAACCTGGGCAGAGACGGTGCTCGGCGGCGCCTACGGACGGGAGCGGCTAGGGCTGGCGGCGGGGCGGTCGGCGTGAAGGGGATCATCCTGGCGGGGGGATCCGGCACCCGCCTCTACCCGCTGACGCGGGTGCTGAGCAAGCAGCTGCTGCCGGTCTACGACAAGCCGATGATCTACTACCCGCTCAGCACCCTGATGATGGCCGGGATCCGGGAGATCCTGGTCATCTCGACGCCGATGGACTTGCCCCGCTTCGCGCACCTGCTGGGGGACGGGTCCCAGTGGGGCCTGCGGATCTGCTACGCGACCCAGCAGCGCCCGGAGGGACTGGCCCAGGCCTTCGTGATCGGGCGGGAGTTCGTCGGCAACGACCCGGTGGCGCTGGTGCTGGGCGACAACATCTACTACGGCCACGGTTTTCCGGAGGCGGTCCAGGAGGGGGCGGCGCAGACGGTGGGGGCGACCGTCTTCGGCTATTACGTCAAGGACCCGCAGCGCTACGGGGTGGTGGAGTTCGACGC
>JALYMD010000527.1 GCA_030773875.1 Chloroflexota bacterium
GGCAGGTCGTACTGCGCTTCAAGGCAGGCCTCGATCGTCCCGATGTCCAGCCCCGGGTCCTCCCGCATTCGGCCTGTCATCCTTCGTGCCTCCGCACTCCGCTGCCCACGAGCGAACGCCGTGGTGCCTGTTGTCAGCATACCAACGGCCGAAACTAGCCCGTTACTAAAGGAGTGGGCAGGCAGGGCGATACCTGGAGCGGGGAGTGTCGCCGCTCATAGCGGACATCGAGGCGCCGGCAGTCGAGCGGCCAGGAGAGCATCCGTGCGACCGCCAGAGGTGATCACCTAGCCGCTCGCTCGACTCGATCCTGCGGCGGATGATCGGGTCGTGATACCAGGCGTACGGGGCGCCCTGCGAACCTGCGCGGAATCTTCGCAGCTTGGCCGGGCGCTCCAGCAGGTGACGCAGTTCCCACTCGCCAGTTCCTCCGGCAGCAAGCGCCAAGGACAACCCGCGCAGGACGAAGACGGTGCCGTCCTCGTGGTGCGGCGACGCCGTTAGGCCTGGTCCGGGCGGGGCCTGCGACGCGCGGACCAGGAACGGGTGGTGGCGAATCAGGCGCGACGCAATGTTAGCGCCAGCTATGGACATTGGATCAGAGTAGTGACGAGACGCGAGACGATGGAGCATCGGGCAAGCGAAGGCCGAGATGTGCAAGCCGGTGACGATCCGGCTGCATGTTGGTCACGTCGCTCGACTCCATAACGCGAAGCGCAGGGCCCCAAGGTTTGGGAGTGTGCTGGCAGGGTCGAAGAATCGGCGCAGGCTACGGGTTCCGGAGCGTATGAAGCGATTACAGCCCCTCCTCTTCCTTCTGCCATGCTTCCTCGTGCCGCGCCTTGGTGCGTTTGTCATGGGAGTGGGGATGCTGGATCGAACGTGCCGGGTTCGATATCCGATCGGTACGAGCGCTGCAGGCACGCCAGGGGTACTCTCTTCGTAGGCAGGGGGCAGTGCTGGTGCCGCTCCGGTCGACGCACCGCTTAAGGGCTGACGCATAGACGGCGGAGCCTTCATCGATGCCGATCCCATGCGGGTGCCACGCCACATTGAGGCGGAAGCGAGCCGCCAACCTGCCTTCGAACCTCACCACGATCACCATCCCCGCGTCGCCAGCTACGGTGCGGGGCCCCTTTCCCTCCTCAGGCGCAGGCCGCGCGACCCCCATCCCGTCGCGCGGCCTTCACCTCGCCCCCGGCGGTCCACTGCGCATCACGTCCTCTCCCAGAGCTCGAAGCCGCAGATGCATCATGCAAGGGCGGCTCCTCGGCGACGATCATCTCGTCGCCTGCCGGGCCGTGGTCTAGATCCGTCATCAAGGCAGGGCATGTTGTCGTGGTGAGTCCACACGGCCGATGGTGCCCTCGCGTCGTTCGTATCAGGGGCCACCTCAGCTCCCCGTTTGGTGGACGCCTAGGTGCGGTGTGGGCACAATCCGGCATGGATTGTGCAGGCCGATCTCTCGCGCACGCTAGCGGTGGCTGCCAGCGACTGGATCCGGCTGCGCACCTCATCATCGGGAATGCCAGGCACCTCTGAAATCTGGCGAGCGAAGGAGTAGAACACCGTGTTCATGGCACGCCGAGGCCGAGCGACGGGCATCATTGGCGTCGTGATGCTTCTGGGTTTCCTGGTTGCAGCGATGACTGTAGCGGGAGGCACGCAGCCGCAGGTCGCGTGGGGAGCGCAGGCTACCACCCCAATCTCGGTCCAGGAGGAGATGGACGCGGCGGATGTGGTCGAGCGCGTGTCGCCCGCCGTGGTAACCGTGATCAACGAGCAGCAGAATGGCCAATTGGGCGGCGGTGCCCAGGAGGCCGGCCGTGGCACCGGGTTCATCATCGATGACCAGGGACACATCGTCACCAACTGGCACGTGGTCAACGGTGGCGACCAGTTCGAGGTCATCTTCGCCGACGGCGAGAGTCGTGAGGCGAACCTGGTCGGCTCGGACCAGATCAGCGATCTGGCAGTGGTTCAGATCGACGGTGATGTCCCGGCGATTGTCAGCCTGGGTGATTCCGACCAGCTCCGCCCTGGCCAAACCGTGCTGGCCATTGGGTCGCCGTTGGGCACCTTCACCACCACCGTAACTGAGGGCATCGTCAGCGCGATCGGACGCACTTTTCCACAGGAGCTAGCGGCCAGCAGCTTCTACACGAACCTGATCCAGCATGACGCGGCGATCAATCCGGGGAACTCCGGTGGCCCACTCTTCAACTTGGCGGGCCAGGTGGTTGGGGTCAATACCCTCGGCATCCCGGTGGGGCCGGCGGGCCAGCCGGTTCAGGGCCTGTTCTTCGCGATCCCTTCCAACACGGTCAAGCGGATCGCCTCGGAGTTAATCGAGGACGGGCAGGTTGTCTACCCGTACCTCGGCATCGAGGGTCCGCTGCAGCTCAATGAGCAGATCGCCAGCGAGATCGATCTGCCGGTGGACCATGGGGTCTATGTCCAGCAGATTGCCCCCGGCGGCCCCGCCGCGGAGGCGGGCTTGGAGGCCGGTGACGTCATCCTGGCCCTCGATGACCAAGAGATCAACGCTGAAAACTCGCTGATCGAGGTGCTCTTCTCCCACGAGCCCGGCGAGACGGTCACCGCTCGGGTGCAGCGGGGCAACGAGGAACTGACGCTCGACATCACCCTCGGTGAGCGCCCGAACCAGCCGTCCTAGTCGCGTTACGGACCGGCCCGATGCTCGCTCGAGCGCACGGAGGGAGCGGGCTCCGGAAGGAATGAGGCCCTGCTCCCCGATCCGGTCATGAATCCGAAGCAGGTGCTTCTTGAAGATGGAACCGGGCGTCCCACTGGGGCGCCCGGTTCATTGGAGCCTGCTG
>JALYMD010000528.1 GCA_030773875.1 Chloroflexota bacterium
GGAGGACAACTACCATCAATCACCCTTCAGGACCGTTTTTTCGACCCCAGCCACCTTCAATGGTATGATTATTTCTTGTCTTTCATCCACTGGTCCTATTTCTTCGTGCCCCATCTTGTCGCAGTAAGACTCTGGCAGAAGCACCCAGTCCTCTTCCGACACTACGTCTCCGCCATGGCACTGCTGCTCACCGTCGGCTTGTTTATCTACTTTCTCATTCCGTCCAACCCGCCTTGGATGGCCGGGGAACAGTTCAATAGCCCGGCGGCGGCCACGGTTCTACGCGTGATGGA
Organism: Chloroflexota bacterium; assembly: GCA_030773875.1. The sequence continues at coordinate 294 of JALYMD010000528.1, forward strand.
GCCGGTAGGTCGACACCTGGGTGGCGGCCTCTACAACGCCAGCTATCGCGTCATTGGCGAGTCAAATCCCATTGCCGCCATGCCCTCCATCCACATGGCGATCACATTCCTGCTTGTTTTTCCCGCTCGCGCATTCGGCCGCCGTTGGCGCCTGCTCGCGCTCGTTTACGCCGCCTGCATGGGAACGGCCCTGGTCTATCTAGGCGAGCATTATGTCATCGACATCGCCGTCGGTATGCTGGTGGCGGCGTATGGCTGGTTCGCGGCCGGATCGTGGCTCAACCTCGTCTCGCCCTTGGTTAACCAGTGATTCTCTCGGTCGCGTGCCGACCTCATTACGGCACCCGAAGCGAGCAGGTGATGCTGAGGGAGCCTGAATCGAGAGCGCGACGATGGCGGCGCTCCGTGCTCTGCAGGAGCAGAGATCAAGAGAGCAGAACAGTCGGCCGGTGGTTCAGCGGGTCCCGGAGCGTTGCTCGACTGTCTCGGCTAGATCGTGGATCCACCGCATGTAGGCAGGACTGAGCCGCTCGTAGACGGGAAGCATCTCCCGAAGGTCCAGACGGGTCAACAGGCTGAGAAACTCAGCGGCCTCGTCAGGAAGCTGCGAGTACGCGGCGCCTCCGAACCAGACATCCATGAGGCGCGTGGCACAGCCGCTGAAGCGCGCGACAGAGCCCTCAAGGCACGAGCGATCAAGCCGGGATGTGGTTGGAGGGGGCCAGTCCCCTAGTCGCGACGGCGGCCAGGCGTCAGGATCGAACCCCGGAAATTCACCCACTCCGAAGGGGACTCCGTCCGGATAATCGAGCGTCACCACCCGCGGCGGCTCGTAGAGACCCCGCCAACCCGCTTCCACCGCTAGCACCGCGAGCGGCACGTCGATCCGGCCGGAATAGCGGGCGGACGGCACCGGAAACCGGGGCAGGCTGCCGGGGTGATGCGGGGGATTGGCCCGCGCGAACTCAGCGGCGCTCTGCATCAAACGATCCAGATACTCGATGGTGAACCCATCCAAGCGGTGGATCCCGGGTCTGCCATGAAAACTCGTCACGTCGAAGAGAATGGAGATCTCTTCTCCAAGGGCACTCCGGGCGATCATCTCGTCGATGGCCGCGCCCTCCTGGTCCCTCAGCGTTTGAGAGACAATGCTCCATGGTCCGCTCGGCCCCGAATAGGCATTGAGGTAGGCGTATTGCTCCGACACGGAGTCGACGCGAACCAGCTTGTGAATCCGTGCTGGAAACACCTTCACCCGCGGTCATCCCTTCGCGATCTCATGAGCCCGGCTCGGCGGCGGGTCTGGCTTCTCCCGCGCGCCGCCCTCCCGTCCAATCGGCGTCGGGAGCCCCTTGAGCGCGGCGGTTGATGGGACCGAGCGCAACAAGGAAATCGAGTTGACGGCGAAACGCCTCCTGGCTAGGAATATCGCGCCGCGTTCGCATGGGCCGCTGAAAGCGAAGAAGACCCGAGGCTGGGTCGTAGTCGATGCGGTAGCGGTCAGCCCTGGGTTGGAGAACCGGTTCCATCATCTGGTCCCACACCACTGCCAGAGCTGATTCCAAATTCGAGTCGGGGCTGGAGAACGACACGCGTGGCGGCTCTTCTCCCTGCTTGATGGGGGTCGATGTCCGCTCCCAGGGCGTTCCTCCCGCGGCATCGACGATCGATGTCTGGAAGACGCGGCCCGGCCCATCTCCGGCACGGGCCACGCGCCCTTCAACGAGGTGACCGGCGTAGCGCCCCTGGGCCACAGCCTCCTCTACGTCGACCTCTCCTTCGGCCAGCTCCGCCAGCGGTGCCAGCGCCTCCCCTAAATCGATCTTCGCCCGGCGGTTGAACATCACCGCCAAGTAGGCGGTCACTCCAAGAGAAAGGAGCACAATCAGGCACATTGCTATGGAGAACGAGATGTACGGGTTCACGAAGCCTTTCCTCCTTGACCGGGGGGTCGAACGAGAAGATCCGGGGATGACTGTACCGTAGCCTCTCCCGCCGTGGCCACGGGGCCTATCCTGCTCGATAGGGGTTAGGGTGCGTGCAACCGAGGAGGGCCGAGGCCGCTAGAATCATCACGGATTCAGCCTCGCCTGGGGAGTGGGAGCGTTTCGAGGCATTCATGAGGCGACGTGGTTACTGGCACATCGGTCTTGGTCCCGAGGTGGGCATCATCTTCTGGGCAATGGTGTTTCTGGAGGCGGCCTTCGGATCCTACATGGGGATTTGGCCGCTCTGGATCGAGCGGCTCGGAGCGCCCGTGCCCGTGGTTGGTTTGGTGCTGGGCTCCTCAGGCTTGCTTCGCCTGATTTTTCTCGGCCCATCGGCGGCACTTGGCGAGCGATTTGGAACCCGTCGCTTAATTCTCCTCGCCCGAACGGCCGCTGGGCTGGGGCTCCTCTCCGCCGCTCTCGCCACTCATTGGGCTCAGCTCTTCCTGATGGTGCTCGGAGCGGCCATCGGCGAACTTGCCTTTCCACTGGTTCAATCGCACGTCGCGTCCCACGCGGGACGCGATCGGGTGCGAGCCTTTACGTTGGTCTTCACCGTGGGCCCTTCCATCGCCCTGTTTCTCGCGCCGCTGCTTGCCGGGCTCCTAGTGTGGCAGTGGGGGTTGAGGGCGGCATTTCTGCTCGCGGCCATCATGACGCTCGCGTCCATCGCGTGCTTCGCCCGGATCGGCCGTCAGTCGAGCCCTGGAGTGCAGCCTTCTCGGGTCGCGGAGCCGTCGTCCTACCGGACGGCCTTCGCCGACGTGAGCGTTCGACGCGTCCTCATCCTTCAAGGGGCGACCGTTTTCGCGTTGGCACTCGGCACCTCGTTTATCCCGACCTTCTTGGAGGATGTCCGTGGAATGTCGGCTGCTCGGATCGCCACGCTCGGGGCGGGCGCAGCGCTTGGGTCGACGCTCTTTGGGCTGACGGTCACGCGAGTGCGACGCCTCCAGAGAGCACCGTTCGTCGGTGTCGCCATAGCGGTTGGCTGCACGGCGGTTGGGTTTCTGCTCTTCGTTGGCAGCGGCCTACCAGCCCTCATCGCCGTTGCCTTCGTACTCCGGGGAGGGTTGTTCTCATCCTGGGCGCTCTTCTCGGCGGCGCTCGGTGAGGTGGCACCGGAGGTGCATCGGCCACGAGCCTTTGCCCTTGGGGAGATGGTGGCCGGCTCGGCATTCTCCTTCGCCCCCATGGTGGCCGGGCCGCTCTTCGCCTTGAAAGCAGAGGCCCCACTTACGGTCGCCTTCTGCCTGGCCTTGGTTCTTGTTCCGCTCTTGCTCAGGGCCCACATGGCTGCCCAACGCCACGAGGTGGCCCGGGCGGCCGTCCAACCCGAGGCCGTGTAGCAGGCGCTGGCGATCCCCAGGCAGTGGGAGGCGAGCGCACTGGTGGCAGTTGCGGCCGTCGTTATCTCTTGCGGGGTTCACACTCCCCGATCCTGCTGTCCTCGACCAGGTCGACAGCAGTCGGGATCAGTCAGCGGTGAGGGCCGCGGCTGATCCTTTCTCGTCCGGCATCGAATGGGCTCCAGCCTCGCCGTCGAGGGTTAGGCGCCACGGGACAAGGGCAGCGGCCGCGGCCGCCGATAACCCGAGCACTGCGTTGATCAGCAACGCGAGGTCGTAGTGACCGGTGGCGTCGTAGATGACCCCATCCAGGAAGGCCCCGACGCCAAATCCTAGATTCATAAAGGTAAACATCGTACCGAAGATGACACCGAGGTTCGCCCGGCCATAGCGGTCGGCGGCAATCGCGGCAGTCAACGGCGTCGTGGCCGACCAGGAGACGCCAAGCACGATGGCATAGACAAAGATCGGGGGGCCCGCCGGCAGCAGGAAGAGCAGCAGGAATGAGACCCCTCTGAGCGCGTAGGTAAGGGCCAAAATAGGAGGTCGAGCATAGCGATCGGCCAGCAGGCCAAGCAGGATGGTGCCGATTACGCTGAAGAGCGCGACGACAGCCACGACATCGGCGGCCATCATCGCGTGCATGCCCATGTCGTCCGCGTAGGCCATGAAGTGCGTGTTGGCAAATGCCATCGTGAATCCGCAGACGAGGAACCCGTGGGACAGGAGCCAGAACTCCGGGGTCTTGAGCGAGCTGGTCAGGGAGCATGAAGGCGGTTCAAACGGGACTGCCAAATCTCCCGGCGGCCGACGCCCAAACCGCGGGGAGGGCGCCCGCGGGAGAACATTGCGCCGGTCGCCAGTCTCATCGGCAACGTAGGCAGGGCTGTCACGAAGCAAGAAGATGCCAAGAGGAACCATCACCAGGAGGAGGATCACGGCAAGGACACGGTAGGTCGTTTCCCAGTCGGTCAGCGTGAGAGTCCAGGTGGCGACAGGCACGACGACCAGTTGGCCAAGAGCCGTTCCACTGGTCGCAATGGAAAGCGCCGTGCCGCGCCGGTGCAGGAACCAGCGGTTCACGAGCGTCGTGGCATTCACCGGGCTGGTTGCGGCAAAGCCGATCGCACCGATGAGCCCGTACAGGAGATAGATTTGCCAGAGTTGCGAGGCATAGGAGAGGGGCACCAGCATCGCCCCAATCAACGCCGTGCCGCCGATCAGGACTCGCTTCGGACCGAGGCGATCGGCCAGGAGCCCCGTGAACGGCTGGCAGATCGAGAGCGCGATCATGTTGATAAGGACCGCGCCGGTGAGCGAAGTGCGATCCCAGCCGAACTGCTCCGAGACTGGCTTCAGGACGACCCCGTAGAGGAACCGCGCTCCGGCCGTGGCCATCAGGAGCGTCGCCACGGTGCCTACGAGCACCCAGCCGTAGAAGACCGGCAGTCGGCTCATGCTGGGCTACACCTGGTCCACGATCGGTCAGGAGCGAGGGAGGACGAACAACGCCGCAGCCTGGGCGGGTCTCCCCTAGCAATAAAATCGGCCAAGATCGCTCCTTCCCTGCTGCTGCTCATTCCCGAACGGCAACGATGTCGTCGCGCACGTTCAGTATGTAAATGCCCCGAGTGACGGAGCCCAGGTGCCCCCTCGATGAGCGCCATCCCGTGAGCCTTGGATGGCCGTGACAGGCCATGCTACCATCGCTTGTCAGGAGACAAGACCGGAGGAATCAGGCCCAGGTCGCATCCAGTGGCGGGCCGAGGGAGACAGGGAATGGCCGCCGAGCCACTGATCCACGAGTTGAGCAAACCGGGGCGCCGGGGAGTCGAGTTCCCGAAGCCCGATGTGCCGGAGACGCCCCTACCCTCATCGCTGCTACGCGACGAGCTTGACTGGCCTGAAGTCAGTGAGATCGACGTCATCCGTCACTACACGCGGCTAAGCCAGAAAAACCACGCCATCGACGTGAATATGTACCCGCTCGGCTCCTGCACTATGAAGTACAACCCGAAGATCAATGAAGCGGTTGCCCGATATCCGGGCTTCGCTCAGATCCACCCCTACCAGGATCCGAGCACCGTCCAGGGCGCTCTTGAACTGATGGTTGAACTGCAGGAGATGCTTGCCCAAATCTCGGGCTTCGACGCCGTGACGCTGCAACCGGCTGCCGGCGCCCACGGGGAACTCACTGGCGTCCTGATGATTCGAGCCTATCACCACCGGCGAGGGGATACTGGGCGGACCAAGATCCTCGTGCCGGATTCCGCCCATGGCACCAACCCGGCCACGGCCGTTATGGCCGGCTTCCAGGTCGTCACCATTCCCTCGGACGCCCGCGGCAATGTGGATTTAGAGAAGGTTCGAGCGTCAGTCGGCCCCGATACCGCCGGCATGATGATCACGAACCCCAACACCCTCGGGCTCTGGGACGAGCACATCCAAGAGGTGATCGACCTCGTCCACGAGGCGGGTGGGCTCGTTTACAACGACGGTGCTAACTTCAATGCGATCCTCGGTATCGCCCGCCCCGGCGACCTCGGGATCGACATCATGCACTTCAATCTCCACAAGACCTTTTCGACCCCGCATGGTGGTGGTGGTCCCGGTTCTGGCCCTGTGGGCGTGCGCAAGGAACTCGCCGAGTTCCTTCCAGGGCCACTGGTGGAGCGGACGGAAGGAACCGACGGACCGGCATTCGGGTGGCGCCAGCCCGCCGAGAGCATCGGACGCCTCCACAGCTTCCACGGCAACTTCGGCATGCATATGCGTGCCTACTGTTACATCCGTATGCACGGCGCGTCTGGTCTCCGCCAAGTAAGTGAGGACGCCGTCCTAAACGCTAACTACCTGCTCGCGAATCTGCGGGATCGCTTCGACCTCGCTTATGACCGGACCTGCATGCATGAGTTCGTCCTGTCCGGGAACCGTCAAAAGCGGAACGGCGTCCGGACGCTGGACATGGCCAAGAGGCTCCTTGACTTCGGACTGCATCCCCCCACTACCTATTTTCCGCTGATCGTCCCTGAAGCCATCATGATCGAGCCGACGGAGACGGAGTCCAAGGAGACGCTGGACTTTTTCATTGCGGCCATGCGACAGATTGGTGAGGAAGCCGAGCGCGAACCAGAAGTCGTGACGGCCGCCCCGCACCGAACAGAGT
>JALYMD010000529.1 GCA_030773875.1 Chloroflexota bacterium
TCGCCCGGTCGCGGCCCGCTGCGGCGGCAGGTGCGGTTCCAGCGCCGCCCACTGCTCGTCGGTCAGTTCTCGGTCTCGGCTCATCTCCCAACGTTACCACGCCTTTGAAGACACACCCTAGTTCCTCGGCGGGATGTGGCAGGAGCTGGAGTTGACTTCTACGACCGGAAAGCGTTGGGCGTAGTAGCCAATCCGCTCCACCGGCTTGAGCCCGGTTGAGTAGAACTCTTTGTGGTCCGACTAGGCCCAAGTCCCCACCCGGACAACCACGCTGCCGACGGTGGGTGGGCGTGAGTCGCCGTTAGGAACGGGCCGCTCGTCTGCCATTGTCCGCCGCCACTGCTCGCATCAGTGCCACTGGCCCAGACGCGTTGATTTCCACATTCCAGGTGACGAGCCTCGCCCAGCGCCCAGGTGTTCCGTCGTGCTCAGCCTGCAGGGGTGCGCCGGTCCGGGACGACTGTTCTCCATGTGTCGTCCAGACCCTCGTCGCTGACGCCATAAAAGACGCGTAGGTCGCCATCACCTCGGTAGACCAAGTTGTAGCGTTGCTCGCCCCCGCGGGGCTTGTGGCTCTTGAGGAACCCGAAGTCGCCTTTCCACCGCACGTGACCGGGCTCGATCTGCCTTGCCTCGCGCTGGCTGATAGCGTAGCGCCAGAGGCGCTTTGGCGTGTCGGCCGTGACGTTGTGGATGAACTTGTGGTGCCGCAGATCATGCATCGTGAAGTAGGTGATCCCGTCCTGCTGACACGCGTCGATCACCTCGACGCCGTTGCGGGGAGCGACCTCGTCGAGCGGAGCGTCCTCTTCAATCTCTTCTAGCCGATCGCTTCGCTCCATAGGGGCGTCCAGATCGGTCCGGGCAGACAGCACATCTGGAGGACCAGCGTGGATCGGTGCCTGCCGTAAGGTCTCGTTGGGCGACGCCGCGATGGAGGACTCCTTGGGATCCACAGGTTGTAGCGGGACCATGGCTGAGAGCGGACGCCGACCGCGCCGACGCCCGTTCCGTTGCCCTGGTTTGCTCAAACCATCGGGATCGGACAGGGCCTCCTGAGCGGGGGCAACCGTTGGCGCGGCAGCCGGGCGGGAAAGCTGACTCGCTCCGCGTACCATTGCCACGATCTCATCGCGGTAGGCGATAGCGGATTCGTCGCCTCGGCGAACGTAGATCGCTCCCGGTGCAAGGGCATATGGCTTTTCAAGCCCTGGTAGCACCCGGATCACGAGCACTGGCTTCCCGTCGGATTCCAGGATTTCAGTGTCCATCTGGAGGACCGGCGTGATCTGGGCGGAGACTTCCAACTGGAGTTCTTCCATCGCCTTTTCAGGATCGGCCACTCCAACCACAGATCGCTTCTCGAAGGGACTGGCACCCACGAAGACGGTCCCGCCTTCTGTATTCGCGAACGCGACGACATCTTTGAGGAGGTGGGAGACGCCGGTGCGCTTGGTGCGGAAGCTTTCGTGGAAAGCGTGAACGGGCGTGTTGCCCTCGGCTCGCGCCTCCTTGACGAGGTCGACGATTTCCGACTCTGGGAAGTATGGACGGGTGCGGTCGAAGTCGTCTCCGAGGAAGAGGCTTTTGAGCGTCGCAAAGGAGATCGTCGGCAGCAGTACTTCGGTGGCACGGTCACCAATTCCGAGATTGGTGTCGCGCTGCGGGTCGCGGTCCAGGCGGTGCGCGTCGGATCCCTGGATGCAATGCATCCTGCGTGGGTATTCCGGCTTGGTCCCATTGAAGAAGCGGGCGGTGGAGCGGCGATGTGCTCCTAACGCGAGGTCGGTGACCTCAAGCGCGTGGAGATGCTCGTCCTGGGTGTAGGCAATTTTAGTCTGCCCACCGAAGCGGAGACCCTGCATCGCCACGCCGTGGGTGGAGTTGACGTGGGCGCCGATCACCAGCGCGCCGTGGTCGCTGAGGATCTCGTAGGCCCGCAATACGTCCGTCGTCGCGCCCACTTCGCCGCTCCCAAACCGGTCCTCCGCCACGCCGAGAAGCATGAGCACGTGCTCCATCAAGCGGACCGAAGTGGGTTCGGGAAAGATCGCCAGGATGTGAAAGCCGAAGGTGGCGGTGAACTCGAATCCGGGGAGCAGGAGCATTTTTCCGAGAAGGCGGCGGTACTCAGTGAGCCGGTCGGCCTCCTCAGGCTGGAGTCGCCCCAGATACTCCAGGAGTTCCAGGTCCTCAATCTCTCGCCAGAGATTAGCGTAACCACGGACGGAGTTGTGGTCCGTGAAGGCTAAGATGTCAAGTCCGCGCTCTTCCGCCTTCTGTAGGATTTGGAGGGGTGAGACGTGCGGCTCCTGGTAATCGGACGACGCTGGCGTGTGGAGGTGGAGGTCCATCCGCCGCCAGATCATTTCCGTGGCTTGCTGCTCCTCCTTATCTCTTCTCGGCCGGAATCGACGGCCAGTGGTACTTGTCCGCACGGAAGCTCCGGTCTGACGCGGTTGCGTCACGGAAATCGTCATACTCCTCTCATCTTTGGGCGACCTTCGGTGGCGCCGCGGTTAGCCACCATTTCATCGATAGATCCTACCACACGGCAGCCTGGCGTTGACAATAACCGATCCTACGTACGGGGAATGATTGGCTGTTGTGCTAGACTCAACTGTCGCTCGGCCTGTTTCGTTGTGCGTTCGCCGCCCTTCCCGTGGCGGTGCAACCTCGTCGGACAGCGGTTTGGTCAGTCCCAACGAGCC
>JALYMD010000530.1 GCA_030773875.1 Chloroflexota bacterium
AGCCAGGTGTGCCACCGTCCGGGCCAAGATCTCTGCCCATTCGGTCGGAACATCACCATGGTGCCCGTCCCGGTTATCGTCTGGCCCGATGCCGGGGTCCGATGCTCCTCCAAACCGAAACCCGAAATCATCCATCCGTCCCTCCGATCGAGAACGCCACGCCGCCGACAAGATCCTTGCTGCAGGAGCACGGCGCGACCCGCGGCCGGGAGTATACGGCGCACACCACGGCTACCTCCGTCAAGCCGGCTCGACTACAATCCCGCCGCCGATCGAAACGAGCCCAGTCACGCACAAAGGGGGACTCAGCCGGTGCGACGGGGACGGACGCTTGCCTCCCAAGGGGGGATGGCAGCAGGGGATGAGGTATTCATGATGACAGGCGCGAATCGGCACAGCTGGAGCGCGGGACGCCGGACTCGCTGGTGGGTCACGGCAGCGATGGCCGTTCTGATCGCGGCCGCGACCGGACGCGGCGCACCGACCGCCGGTGTGATGGATCTGCAGGGCGCGGCGACTCCGACAGCCGTGACCTGCGGGATACCACCGCCGGCGTCTCAGACGGAGGCAACCGATGGCACGGGGGGCGCCGCCGTGGCCACCCCACCAGCCGTCGCCACTCCGGGAGCCACCGCCGTCGACGCGATGACTGCGGCGGCGCTCGAGGCCACGGTGCGGGCGCTTGCCGCCTGCCTCTCCGAAGGGAACAGCGACGTGGTCGCCGAATTGGCCTCAGGACGGTACCTGGGCCTCCTCGTTGGTCTCGGTGAGTCCCTTACGGCCGAGGAGTACGTCGCGCTCGCCGCCGACCTGCCCGTGGTTCCGGTCACGGTCCGCTCCGTTAGCGGCGCCGCGATCGATCCCTCGGGGGTGGCGACGGCCGAGGTGGTGTACGTGGTCGCCAACCAACTGGTGCGCGCGCGTTGGACGTTCGTCCCTGTGCCAGCGACGGAGGCGAGGCCCGCGGCGGACACCGGGTGGCGCGTCGACGGAGAGGAGATTTTGCCGGTCGATAGACCAGCAGCCGCCTCGGTGCGCGTGGAACTGGACGAATACGAGATTGGTGCGGAACCGGAGACGGCCCGCGGGCCGGACCTCGTGCTCAGGGTCCGCAACGTGGGGGAGGAGGACCACGAGGCGCTGGTCGTGCGATTGGAGGAAGGCGCGTCGGCCGCCGACCTCCTCCAGCCCGGCCCTGAGCTCCCGAGCGGGATCACCTTCGCCGGGGAGATCGTTGTCCCGGCCGGCGAGGAGGCAGATCTGGTCCTGGTGGGTCTGGAGCCGGGTGCCTACGCCCTCGTCTGCCTCTTCCCCGACGAAAACGGTACCCCGCACCTGGCGCTGGGGATGGAGGCAGCGATCACCGTCCGCTAACGGCCTGACAGACGTCGAGCCTGCTGAAGTGGGGGCAGAAGGCGGGAGGCAGCGGCAGGAGCCGGGCCGAAGCGTTGATGATCGATCCTTTGCGCGTCACCCTAGATCGGCCCAGACAGCAGTCTCTGCGGGGAGGAGCCGGGAGAGTCGGTGCAGCCGCACAGGGATCGAGGTTGGAGCCGAGCCCGGTGCCCGAACATCGCTCCTCCGCCGGAGCGAGCCACCAGGGCTTCTTCTTGTCATGGCCGTCGGGAAGGGGTACGTACAGGTTGACCTCTTCGATCAGGGGATGCACACTTCGGCGTTCTGAAACTCGGAGCGTTCGATGCGGGGATCTGACGAATCACGGAGGAGGAGCGAGGCGGATGTCGAAACGGACGAGCGACCGTGGGACGATGCTGTCAGCGGTCCGATCATTAGGGCTGGCAGCCGCGCTGCTGGCGATGCTGGGTCTGAGTGGGACCCGCGCGGCCTTCGCGCAGGAGGACATCGCCAGCCCGGTGGCGAGCCCCACCACGGGTGACTGCGTCGCCAACGAGGGTGAGCCGCCGGCGATGACGGCAGAGGAGGCCACCCCGGCCGCGGGCGAGGAGGCGACGGAGCCAGAGGGCACGCCGGTTGAGGGCGAGGAGGCCGACGCAGCGATCGCGGCAATCGAGAACTTCGTCCATTGCTACAACGCGGGCGACTTCGAGTCGGTGCTGACGCTGGTCACAGATAACTTCATCGAGACCGAGCTTGGCTTTGCCGACCGGGACGAGGCGGCCGAGATGATGGGCGAGATGATGGAGGCGGAGCAGGTGCCTCAATTCACCCTCCTCTCGGCGGACAACGTCCAGTCCTATGACGACGACCGCCTGAGCGTCGACGCCGTCTACCTGCAGGGCGAGTACCAGTACGTCGATTCGACCATCTTCCTGGTCATGAATGACGACGACGAACTGTTCCTGGACGCGGAGAGCTACAACCTGCCGCAGCCGGAAGGCGACAGCACGGTGGTCGGTGTCTCTATCGCCGACGACACCACACCGCTGGCCTTCGATCAGGCTGCCGACGAGGAGACGGGCAACCGGACGATTACCCCGTTCGAGGTCATCAATATCTTTGTGACCAACAGCGGCGCCGAAGCTCACAATATTGTGGTGCTCCGGACCGAGGAAGGCGCGGTGGGGACGCCGGTCGCTGAGGGCGGCGTGCCGGAAGGGGACGAGTTCGTCGGCCAGCTGATGCTGGACCCGGGCGAGCAGGCCACGATGGCGCTGCTCAACCTGCCCGAGGGCGAGTACGTGATCTTCGATCCGGCCGTCGAGGGCTCGGCAGTGGTCCTCGCGGTGGCGGCGGCCGAGGAGGCCTAGGCGAAGGCCTGCGGACGGTCGCGGG
>JALYMD010000531.1 GCA_030773875.1 Chloroflexota bacterium
GGGCCAGCCGCTTCCGTCGCTTGGCCAAAGACTATGAACGCTTGCCCGAAACGGTCGCCGGCCTGCATTTTGTCGCCTTTGCCTGCCTGATGCTCCATCGGTTGGTCACCGTCGTCGCCCACAGTCCATAACAGGCTCTAGCCGGACAGCGCGATCCGGCGCTGATTCGCGCCGTGGCGCGAATCGCCGACATCGAGAACGCGGCACAACCCGACAGGGCTGGACCGTCCCCGATTCGCTTCACCCTCCCCCGCCCCAAGGCGGCGTTGCGGGAGCTCAAGGAGGCGACCGTCGGGGGCATCCGGTATGGGGGCAACGTGGCGGAGGCGTTGGCCGCGGCGGTCCCCACGATCATCGGGTGGATGCAGTCGCTTGAGGAGCTGCAGGGGATCCTTCCCCACCTGTTCGACGTGCGGAAGTACAACGGCCGGCAGTTCGAATCGGTCTCCTTCGACGGCTTGACGGGGTTCTATGAGCTCTGGCCGCTCCGTGCGCAGGGCCGCTCGGCTGGGGCGAAGTACACGGCCTTCTACGATGGCCGTGCCCACCGGTGGCTGCGCGGGGACTGGTACGGGCTGCAATACCTGATGTGGCTCGGGATGGGTGGCCGCTGCCCGGCCATCTACCAGCCCGAGACGGGCACTTTGACCATGCAGGACGCCTGGCGCCTGCCGGAACTGTACGAGCGGGTACTGGTGCTTGCGTCGGGGAGCCTGCCGCTGCACCGTCCCCCGCGCATCACGTACGGCGGGGTCAGTGAGGGCGTGGTTCGGGTGCTCCAGAGGAAACTGCTGATGCGCGTGGAAGGGTTGCCAGAAGATGCATGACCTCGTCGGCGCCTACGAGCGCTTGGATCGGCTCTACCGGCTCTACATCAAGAGCGCGTTCCCGCTGCGCTCCGGCGTGCTGGCCGAGGAGCGCGATGCCCTCCTGGGGCAACCCGGCATCCTGAGCCAACCGCCCCTCGTCGAAACCGTTCCCATCTACGAGTCGTCCGGTCGCTCGTTGGAGGACGCGGCCGGCGAACTTCCCGCATCGTACGCCGGCTTGGCCGCGCTCGGCCGTGGCCTCGTGCCGCCGCCGCTGAACCTCTACCGTCACCAGTGGGAAAGCCTCGACGCGGTTGTCAACCGGGGGCAGGACCTGGTGGTGACCACTGGTACAGGCTCCGGTAAGACCGAGGCGTTCCTGCTGCCGCTGTTCGCGCAGCTTGCCCGGGAATCGACGACGTGGGACGCTCCCGGCGCTGAACCGGCCAACCGGCGATGGTGGGACCCGTCCGTCAACCCACGTGGGGCTCAGGTCTCCCAGTGGGCGCACTCTACGCGCCCCCCGGCCCTACGCGCCATGATCCTCTACCCGCTCAACGCCCTGGTCGAAGACCAGCTGCGCCGGCTCCGGCTCGCGTTGGACGACGACGCCGTCCATGGCTGGCTCGATCGCGAACGCCGCGGAAACCGGATCACGTTCGGGCGCTACACGGGGATGACCCCGCTCGCCGGTCCACCGGAGAGTCGCCGCACCGCTCGCTTGCGGAAAGAACTCGGCACCCTCGACCAGCAGCGTGCGAAGGTCTTGGAAGCGCTGCGGTCCAATCCAACCTTGAACCGCGACGCCCGGTACTACTTTCCCCGCCTCGATGGGGGAGAGATGTGGTCGCGGTGGGACATGCAGGAGTGCCCGCCGGACATCATGATCACGAACTACTCGATGCTGAACATCATGCTGATGCGGAGCATCGAGGACGGGATCTTCAGATCCACGCGCGATTGGCTCGCCGAGCCGGGCCACCCCGAGCGACAGTTCTTCCTTATCGTCGACGAGCTCCACACCTACCGGGGAACGCCGGGCACGGAGGTCGCCTACATCCTTCGGCTCCTGGTGGACCGCCTCGGCCTCTCGCCCGACTCCCCGAAGCTTCGGATCTTGACCACCACCGCGAGCCTCGAGGACAACGCGCGGGGGCGCAAGTTCCTCGCGGAGTTCTTCGGCCGGGACCAGTTCGCGTTCATCAGTGGGCAGCAGATCCCGCCGGCCGACGGCAGCCGAGCCGCCCTCGGGCGGTTCCATGCCGCGTTCGTGGGGTTTGCGTCGGCCGTGCAGCCGGATCGTTTTGCTGGGCCACCGGACGGCACCTCCTCAGACGTGCGGGCCGAGATGGAGCGGCTCGCTGCCTCTCTAGGGCGAATCCCGGCGGTGTCGGAGTCCCCCGAGCAGGCGCTGGGGGAGGCCTTAACCAACCTCGGCGCCGCAGACGCGCTCCGCGACGCCTGCCAGTCGGTCAACGGCGTCGTGCGTCCGACCAAGGCCACCGACCTGGATCGCGCGCTCTTCCCCGACTCCCAGCCGGGGGACGGGGAGGGGTCGATCGTCTCGGACGCGGCGCGTGGGCTCCTGCTTGGACTTGCTTTGTCGCGGCAGGCGGACAGTGGCCGGTCGCCCCAGCCGGTGCGCGGCCATTTATTCTTTCACAATCTCCAGAACCTGTGGGCGTGCTGCGACCCGGCGTGTCCTGAGGATTCCGTGGTGGACCGGGAGGCGCGGGCAGCGGCGCTGCCAAGCCATCGCCCGACGGTCGGCGCCCTCCACACGACTCACCGTTTGACCTGCGGCTGCGGGGCGCGGGTGCTGGATCTCATCGCGTGCGAGGTCTGCGGCGACGTGTTCCTTGGAGGCTTCAAGGCTGTCGAGGACATCGACGGCCGAAAGATCGTGCTTCTCACGGCGGACCAGCCAGACTTGGAGGGTATACCGGACCGCGTCAACTTCGCCCGTCAGCATGACCGGTACGCCGTCTTCTGGCCGCTCCCGCACGACGCCGAGCGCTCGATCCAACCCCAGGACCCCGACTGGTCGCAGGCCGGCGTGACGTACCGCTGGGTACGCGCGAAGCTCAGCAAGTCGACCGGCCGCCTGGTCGAGGGACCGGAGGCGACGACGCCGGCCACCGAGGACGAGGTGCCGGGTTGGGTCTATCAGGTGGTCGGACAGGTGGGGCCGAGCAAGTCGGCCATGCCGGGCAAGTGCCCGCGCTGCGACGCCGACTACCGCCGTCGCAAGATCTTCCCGTCCCCGCTGCGAAACCACCGCACAGGGTTCCAGAAGGCGGCGCAGGTGTTGGCCAGTGCGCTCATGCGGGAGCTCGGTCCGACCAACGGCGCCCCCCAGGCGAGCTCGTCCCGCAAGCTCGTCATCTTCTCCGACAGCCAACAAGACGCGGCCAAGCTGGCGGCGGGGATGGAGCTGGACCACTTCCGCGACGTGGTCCGATTGGCGCTCCTCCAGGCCTTCCGTCGCTACTGGGGCGACCTCGAATCCTTCCTCCGGCGGCTCTTCGCGATGAACCCGACGAGCCTCGCCGCGCTCGAAACGATCAACCCGATGCTCTGGAACGAGGTGCGCCGGCCTCCGGGTCCCGAGGATGCGGACGGGCAACAGCGCTTCCAACTAGCGACCTCGCCTGAGATTGCGACCGAGGCCTTTGCCTGGGTAATGGGGATGGGGGCCACGAACGGGGCGGCGCGCGAGGAGTGGCTGCGGCTCCTCCGGGCCTACCCCAGTCGCATTCCACTCGCCCGTCTCCGCGGTGAGATCTCCAAGACGCTCCTCGAGCTCGGCATGTGCCCCGGCGGGCCAACGTCAAGCGCCCTGTGGTATCGCGCTGCGCCCGGGCAATCCCAGAAGTGGCAGGAGTGGTACGCCGTCTACGACTGGACCCAGGGGGAGCCGCGGGCCCTCGTGAATCCGTCTGTCGAACAGCGGAACCATGTGGTGCGGATGGAGAACCTCCTGACCGGGGAGCTGATGTATGCCCTGTTCCGCCATGTCGCCCGCACGGTGGAGGGACTGGGCCAAGGGTGGGTGAGCTACCAGGTGCCGGACGGGGTCTCGGTCCAGATGGTGGAGGTGGTCGACGGGGTCATCCGGCAGCTCGGCGTTCGGCGCCGCCACCAGTACTCAGAGAACTTCTACGACGGCACCGAAACCCGCCTCCACCGGGTGGCGGCGCGGTACGTGGCGAACCGAGGGATCGTCCCAGCCGAGGTCGAGCGTCAGCTGCTCGACACGGGGGCCGGCATCCCCTCCAGCGAGGGAGTCGTTCTGGCCCCTGATCGACTCACGATGGTCGCACCGCCGAACGGCGACGGGAACGGAACCGGCTTCCGCTGTCCCGAGTGCAGCGGTTTCTACCTCCACCCGGTCGGGATCTGCCCCGAGTGCCCGAAGCCGACGGCGATGGAGCCGGCGGAGCTGACGGCCGACTATGACTACTACGCGGAGCTCACCAAGCACGCCGAGCTCGCGTCGTTCCGGCTCCACGCGCAGGAGTTGAGCGGTCAGACGGACAGCGACGACTGGCCCCGGCGCCAACGATGGTTCCAGGACATCTTTGTCGCTGACGAACTCCCGCTGGTCCACGGCATCGACCTCCTCAGCGTCACCACGACCATGGAGGCGGGGGTCGACATCGGCGCGTTGAACGCCGTCATGATGGCTAACATGCCGCCCCGCCGCTTCAACTATCAGCAGCGGGTGGGGCGGGCCGGTCGGCGGGCCGAGGGTGTGTCGCTCGCAGTGACCTTTTGCCGAGGGCGCAGCCACGACGACTTTTACTTCCAGCGCCCGGAGAGCATGACTGGCGACCCGCCCCCGTCCCCGTACGTCGACATGCGCAGCGAGCCGATCTTCCGGCGGGTGCTGGTGAAGGAGATCTTGCGTCGCGCCTTCGCTGCCAAACTCGGCGAGATCGGGATCGGCGGCGGGGACAATGTTCACGGGCCGTTCGGTCCCGCCGCGGGGTGGGCGGTCGTCGCCTCGGAGATCCAAGACTGGCTGGCCGACTCGTATTACCAAGACGAGGTCGAAGGCGTGATTGCCACGCTCGCCGTCGGCACGCGGTGGGCGGGCAGCGATGGGGCCGCGTTCAGAGCACGGATGCTGGCCTACCTGCGCACCGAGCTCGTCGCTGCCATCACGGCGATCGTCGAGGACCCCTCGTTCACTCAAGACGCCTTGAGCGAGCGACTCGCGAATGCGGGCCTCCTGCCTATGTTCGGGTTCCCCACCCGTGGACGGCTTCTCCACAGTCGCTGGCCCCGTCAGGCCTACCCCTGGCCACCGGAAGGGGGAACGGTGGACCGGGACCTGGATGTCGCCATCAGCCAGTTCGCGCCCGGTTCCCAGACGGTGAAGGACAAGCAGGTGCACACGGCGGTGGGCGTCGTTGAGCTCCGGCCACTCGGAAACACCGTCGCCACCGGGAACGGGTTCTTCCCGCCCCTCCCGTACCCCAATCCTCGCCCCACCGGCCTCTGCGGGCGGTGCCAGGCCGTCGTTCCGCTCGACGGTCCGGTTGACGCCGGGAATCGCGTGCAAATCTGCCCCGTCTGCCGGGACCCGGAGCCATCGCTGCGGGTGATCGACGCGCGCGAGCCGAAAGGCTTCTTCACGGACCTGGAGCCGCAGGACTTCGATGGGCAGTTCGAGTGGCAGCCCGTGTCAACACGGCCCTCGATGGCGTTCAAGACCGAGGGGCTGCCCGCGGTGGAGCGCATCGACAACGTCGCCTTGTCCACGCTTACCGACGAGATCATGTCGATCAACGACGGAGGCGGCCAAGACGGGTTCCCGTTCCAGGCGGTGAACCTCGACGGCGCGCCGAAGAGCGGGGCCTACGCTGTCGATCCGGAGGCGATCGACCCAACGGTCTACAGCCGGATCTCGACCTTCGGCCCGGTGCATCAGGTCTCGCTGCTGTCGCGCCGGATGACGGACATCTTGCTCGCCGACGTGTCGACCTGGCCAACGGGGGTCTTCGCCGACCCCATGACGGTGGAAGGGCGTGCGGCCTGGTACTCGTTCGCCTTCTGGCTGAGGCTCGCCGCAGGCGCCCACCTCGATGTTGACCCGCTTGAGCTGCAGGGCGGCTTCCGCTCGATCGCGCGCGGCGAACGCGTCGTCGGGCAGGCGTTCCTGTGCGACCAGCTCGAGAACGGCGCCGGCTACTGCCGCGAGCTCGCCCGTCCGGAAGAGTTTCGACGCCTGCTGGAGCAGGCGGCTGTCGCGACGGAGGGGTCGATCGGGCGGGTGTGGACGGAGCACACCACGACGCAGGACATCGCCACGCCGCACGGGGCGGAGTGCGACACGTCCTGTAACCGCTGCCTGCGCGACTTCCACAATCTCCCCTACCACGGACTCCTAGATTGGCGGCTCGCGCTGGACGTAGCGAGGGTGGCGACATCGGCCTCCGCGGTGGTGGACCTTGGATCGGATTGGGGTGACCGCCCGAACCCTTGGACGACGCTTGCGGACGGCCCCGGATCGCGGGTGGCCACGACCCTCGGGCGGCTTGGTTACGGCGAGCCGGAGCCCTTCGGGACGCTGCGCGGCTACGTCCATCGCAGCCCGCGCCGCAAGAAGCTCCTGATCGAGCGACACCCGCTCTGGCAAGACAACCATCCTGAGTGGGTGTCCGCCCAGCACGAAGCGATTGCCCAGTATCCGGGATACACTGTGGCATCCGCGAACCCGTTCCGGGTCATGCGCCGACCGGCCGACTCCCTTTAGTGGGGGAGGCGGTCCGTGTCGGCGCCGTGGCCTTTGAAGCAGCCGGCAAGCATCTCAACCAGGAGATACGCCAGATCGTTCCCGCCGATGTCGGGTTGCCGTTGGTACGTCCGTGGCCCAAGAGGTTTGTCCGAGGATGACCATGCTCACCCTCCCCATCGGTTCTCCCTCAACCTTGGGAGCCAGGGGGCATCCATCTCCACTCCAGCCCCCCTCGTAGGGACGATGCTTGCGACGCCCGTCCCGCAACCATGTCGCTCGCACCTGCCACCCCCGCCGGTAGGGGCGCACGGCGGTGCGCCCGTCTCGCTACCGACCCATCCCGTCCCCCCATGTCACGTCCCCAAACGTGACCTGTAGGTCCTTCCCTTCTCCCCTTCCACCCCCTATCCTCTCACCCAAGCGGTCTGCTCCCGGTGGGACAGCGGGACCTGGGCAGCGCCCCATCCTGCTCCGCCCCGTCCGGTGGTCATCCGAGACCCGGGAGCTCACCCCGGTCACCCCGAGCCCCTCCCCGCCGTCGGCAGCGAGCCGTCACCCTCGCCCGACCGCGTCTCCCTCCCGGACCCGTGCCTGTGTTGCCGGAGCGTTCCGAGGAGCCCGCAAGGCCACGACAACCGGGTCGTGTCGCCCGGCCGGGAGGGTATGCCGGCGCTCCGAGTCCCCCTCCAGGGGAACAGACCACCGGCGAACCACGATGCCTCGGTAGGGGCGACGCATGCGTCGCCTGTCCCTTCCGACCTTACCGCTGCAGCACCCCCGCCTCGTCTGCCGCGACCACCGCCTCGATCTCGGCCCGGGTGGCGGCGAGGAAGTCGCCCGGCATCGTGTGCTTGAGGGCGCTGGCTGCGGTGCCCAACGCGCACGCTCGCGCCAGGTCCTCCGGGTCCTCCAGCCAACCCGCCAGGAAGCCCGCGGCGTAGGCGTCCCCCCCGCCCAGGCGGTCCACGATCTCCGTCTCGCGCCACGGGGTTGTCGCCACCTCGCTCGATGGCCCCATCGCCAGGCTCGTCAGCTTGATCCCCCGGCTGCCCCGGTTCTTCTTCCGCGTCATCGCTACCGTCGCCACGCCCAGCCGTTCCCGCGCCGCCCGCAGGGTCTCCGCGTGGTTCCCCTCGATGCCGAAGAAGGTCCGCAGGTTCCCCCGGCCCGCGAAGAGCACGTCCACCAGGGGCACCAGCTCGACGAAGCAGGCGCGTGCCTCCGCCTCCGTCCAGAGCTTGGAGCGGTAGTTCAGGTCGAACGCTACCGGCACCCCCGCCGCGTTCGCCGCCCGCACTGCCGCGAATGCCTCAGCCCGGCACCCCTCGCTCACCGCCGGGGTGATCCCGGAAAGGTGCAGCGCGACCGCCCCTTGGAGCAGCGCCGGCCAGTCGAAGGTCCCCGGCTGCACCCGGGCCATCGCCGACCCGGCACGATCGTAGGTGATCGCCGACGGGCGCGGGTCCACACCCTCCTCTAGGAAATAGAGGCCGGTCCGTCCATCTGCTTCCGGCACCCAACGCACCGGCGAGGTGTCCACGCCCGCCGCCCGCGCCTGACGGTCGATCATCCGGCCCAGCGGCGTCTCCGGCAGCACCGAGACCCACGCCGCCTCGATCCCCAGGCAGCGCAGCGCCACCGCCGTGTTCAGCTCCGCCCCGCCCACCGTCACGTCCAGCCGGCTCGCACGTTCCAGCCGATCGTGCCCTGGCGGGGTCAGCCGCAGCATCGCCTCCCCGAAGGCGACCACCCGCCGTCCGGTACCCGCTCCAGGCTTCTGCTCGCGCCCGTCGCTCTGTGACTCCACCCCGTCCTCCCCCTTATGTGAATTCGTCTAACTCGCTGTCGCTCCTGTTCCACTGGCATTTATGTTGCGATAACAGTGGGCGTTGAAGCGTCGCGAAGGCGCGTGGTCGATCTGTGTAACACGCTCGCAATCACCGCCGATTGCCGGGCGAGGAGGAGCGGCGGATGGCCAAAAACCCCCCAGCCGGCAGGCTCGCCACGGCGCCGGCCGTCCCTAGGGCGGCACCCGCGGCGCAGCGCTCGGGTGGAGCTGGGCGCTGGTTCAACCAACACTGGCTTGACGTCGTCATGGTCGCGCCCCTCTTCCTCTATATCCTCTTCTTCATGCTGATCCCCGTGCTCCAGTCGATCTACCTCAGCTTTGTCCAATCCGGGACCAGCCAGCTAACGCTCGACAACTACAGGGACGTCATCGGGCGCAGCACGTTCAAAGACGCGATGGTCAACACCCTTGGCATCACCGCCATGGGCGTCACCATGGAGATGGTCGTCGGGATGATTATCGCGCTGATGCTGGCGCGTGGCTTCCGAGGGCGCGGTCTCTTCCGCTCGATCGTACTCGTCCCGCTTGGTGTGCCGACCCTGGTCGCCGGCGCCGCGATGCTCTATTTCATCGGCCTCACCGGCTACCTCAACGAGATCCTGCTCGATCTGCGCATCATCGATGTTCCCGTCTACTGGCAGCAGAGCGGCGTCCGCGGCATGTTCGCCATTGCCCTCGCCGACCTCTGGAAGACGACGCCCCTCGTCGTGCTGATCCTGCTCGCCGGCTTGGAAGCAATCCCTGGCGATGTCTACGAGGCGGCCAGCATCGACGGTGCCACCGGCTGGCAGAAATTCTGGCACCACACGATTCCGCTGCTGATGCCGTCGATCACGATGGCCCTGATCCTCCGCGCCATCGACGCCTTCCGCATCTTCGACATCGCCCTGGTTCTGGCCGGCCAGGCGATCCCGGTGATGAGCTCCTTCGTCTACTTCGACTACCGTGCGGGCAGCACCAACACCGCGTCAGCCGCCGCGGTGATCCTGCTGCTGATGATCATGGTCTTCGTCGCCGCCTACTTTCTTCTGGTCGAGCGGCGCGTGGAGGGTGACCGATGAGCGCGACGACGGCGGTCCCGGGGGCCAAGGACGCCCCCAATCCACGGGCCACACCACAGCTCAGCAAACCCAACGATACCGGGCGAGGCCGCTCCAATTGGGAGGACATCGGCTTCTGGATCCTGGCGACCTTCTTCGCGGTGGTCTTGCTGCTGCCGCTCTACGTACTCTTCAAAGTCTCCGTCAGCACCCTGGCCGAGGCCACCGCACCGCGCCCGTCCTACCTCATCAATAACGTCTCCTGGGACAACTGGAACCGGCTGCTCGATTGGGAGATCATCGGTCCGCCGCTGCGCCACAGCCTGACGGTCGCCTTCGGCACCGCGATCATCGCGATCCTCATCGCCGCGCCTGCTGCCTACGTCATCTCCCGGTTACCTCGCGGCGTTCGCTATGCGACCGTCCTCGGCCTGCTCTTCACCCGGATGTTCCCCGAGGTCATCATCGCCACTCCGATCGCCAGCAACTTCTTCAGCTGGGGTCTCAACGATACGGACCTTGGCCTGATCCTGGCCCACCTGATCCGCACGCTGCCGCTGGTGGCCTGGGTCTTGGTCGGCACCTTTGAGGTGATCCCGCGTGACCTTGAGGAGGCGAGCGCCGTCGACGGGAACGGTCGCATCGGCACCCTCTTCAAAGTGGTGCTGCCGCTGGCGCTGCCGGGGATCGCGGTCGCCGGCATCTTCGCCTGGCTCGACTCCTGGAACGACCTGCTCTACGCGATCTATCTCTTCCTGACCGAGCAGACCCTGCCACTCATCACCTACTACTACGCCAACCGCGGTAACGTGACCGACGTGGCCACGTTCTCCATCATCCTCACGATCCCGGTGATCCTGCTCACGCTCGTGCTGCAGCGCTGGATTCGCAGCGGCTACATGAGCGGAGCGGTCAAGGGCTAGCGCGCTGAGTTAGCGCGTGCGATGTCCCCGCACGGGGCACAACGAACTATGGGGCGCCGATGCCCCGCAGACGAAGGAGGAGTTCATGTCCCAACAGCGGAACGCCACTGAGCAGGCGGTCAACCACCTGCTCGCTAGTCACCTATCCGGCCAGATCAGCCGCCGCCAACTCCTGCGCCGCGCCGCGGCGATCGGCGTCTCGGCGCCGATGCTTGCCGCGGTCCTAGGCCACACCGGGGCCAGAACTGCGATGGCCCAGGAGGGGCCGCCGGCCGCCGATGCGCCGCTCCAGCTTGGGAACTACGACGGCCGCACGTTGAGCGTCTCCGTCGCGCTGCAAGAGACCGAGGTCAGCGTCTTCGAGGACGTGATCATCAAGGGCTTCGAAGAGGCCACCGGCGGCGAGGTCGAGGTGGTCAAGATTGAAGCCGCGGACGTCGTCAAGACGCTTCAGGCCCAGGTTCAGTCGGGCAACATCGAGATTGACCTGCTGACGCAGGACAACAACTCCCTGGCCCCGCTCGTGGCCAACCAGCTGGTCGAGCCCATTCCGAACGCCGAAGAGATCATGCCGCCGACCATCATTCCGGCGCTGAAGGAAGTGCTCCAGTTCGACGGACAGTACTACTTCCTGCCGGCCCGGCCGAACGTCCAGATCACCTACTTCAATGAGAACCGGTTCAACGAGTGGGGCGTTCAGCCACCCAAGACGTGGGACGAGCTGATGGCTGCCGCCAAGACCATCCAGGAGAAGGCGGGCGTTGGCAAGGTCTCGATCCAAGGCGTACCGGGCGGTGCCGTCGGTGTCACCGTCACCCAGTTCCTCTGGCAGGCCGGCGCCGACCCGCTGAAGATCAACAGCCCGGAGGCGGTACAGGCATTCCAGTACCTCCAGAGCCTCAAGCCCTACTTGACCCCGCAGTACCCAACGGCCACCTTTGACACCACCAACACCTACATCCTGAACGAGAGCGTTGCCCTGGCCCAGAACTGGCCATTCGGCGTCAACGTGATCGTCGACGAGGGTGGCAAAAAGGAAGTCAAGACCTACTCCGGCTGGGCAGGGCCGGCTGGCCAGTTCCACGTCCTCGGCGGTGACGTCTTCGGCGTCGTCAAGGGTACCGAGAACAAGGACATGGCCCTGGACTTCGCCCGCTACTTCATGTCCAAGCCGGTCCAGGAGCAGCTCACCGCCCAACTCGGCTGGCCCGCCGTCCGGGAGGATGCCTTCGGCGCGGTCGAGGAGTGGCAGCAGCCCTACTTTGAGTCGATCAAGGAGGCGCTCACCCACGTCAAGGCGCGACCGAACGTCACCTACTGGGGCGAGGTCGAGAACATCCTCACCGACGCCTTCAACGACATCGTCACCGGAGGCAAGGAAGTCCAGCCGACCCTCGACAGCTACCAGCAGCAGATCGATCAGTTGGTTGCCGCCGGATAAGCGTTCGCTTCTCCAACCATGCGGCCCTC
>JALYMD010000532.1 GCA_030773875.1 Chloroflexota bacterium
CGGCAAGGAGTAGAGAGACAGCCAGTGCCAGGAGCGCCACAAGTTTGACCCTGGCATCGAGGCGATGGATTAGGCTCCTACCCGGGACGTAGACATCGAAGGTGACGCTCATGGCCCCGACATCACTTGCCGCGGGTGACGCGCGTGCCAAAGGGTCGCGTACGCATCGCAGAATTCTTGAGGGTTGAGAACGTCGGGACGCATCCTATGTGGGGCAAGTGCCTGGGCCAATTCGGTGACGGGCGGTAGGGCTAGGCTGTTTCCTGTTAGGAAGGAAAGATCGCTCATCACCGCCCGAGTCGGTCCGTTGGCGACCACATGACCGCCTCGCAGTATCACCACCCCATCGGCAGTTGCAGCAACCAAGCCCATGTCATGGCTGTTGAGGAGCACTGCACCCCCGTCAGCAACTTGCTGCCGGAGGACCGTCTGTATCCGGTCTGCGGCCCAGGCATCGAGACCAACCGTCGGTTCATCCAGGACCAGCACATTCGGATCCAGCGCCAGGACCCCGGCTAGGGCAACGAGTCGCCGAGTGGACCTACTGAGCAGGAATGGATGATGCCCGGCGACGTCGGACAAGCCGAACCGCTCGATCGACATCTCGACGCGTCGCTCGATCTCTACCGCGTCGTGTCCGAGATTGCGGGGCCCGAAGCCGATGTCCTCAGCGACCGTTGCCGCAAAGAGCTGGTCATCCGGGTTTTGGAACGCATAGCCGACGTGCCCAGCCAGCCGGTGAACCGGCATCTCCCGGGTGTCCAAGCCGTGGATGAGGACCTGGCCGGAGGAGGGCTTGAGCAGCCCGTTCAGGTGCCGGGCGAGCGTACTCTTGCCTGATCCGTTATGGCCAATCAGGGCGATCAAGTCCCCGCGCCTAATCTCCAAGTCGACCTCAGAGATCGCCAGTCTGTCGACATCTCCGCCGTAGCGGTACGACACCGACCGGACCTGGATGATCGATTCGCGGTGCTCGGTCGTCACCTGCCGGGACAGGAAGCCGGGTCCCCGAGAGCAGGGGGACTCTTCCTGAGTGCATCGGCAAGGGATTGGACCGCCGTTGGGTGGTCGAGAAACGTGAAGTTCGTCTCCAGCATCGCGTTGAGTTGCTCTGCTACGTTCGCCAGGGGCGGTGGGGTGAGGCCAAGCCTGCGCAGCTCCGCACCATGCGGAAGACCTCCCGCGGCGTTCCCCGTCGGACAACGCGCCCCGCATTCAGGATCAGGAGTTCCTCAGTGAGCGCGGCCAGCAGATCGGGGTCTTGGGTCACCAGGATGATGGTGGTGCGCTTCTCCGTGACGAGGGTGCGGAGCACGTCGGCGACCGCGGCAGAGCCTTGGGGATCGAGGGCCGCCGTCGGTTCATCCAGGACGAGGACTGCCGGCCACATGGCCAGGGCGGCGGCAATGGCGACCCGCTGCTTCTCCCCACCGGAGAGCTGCGACGAACGTCGAGATCGGTAGGCGGCCATGCCAACCCGGTCCAGTGCTGTCTCGATGCGTTGCTCGATCTCCGGCGGCGGGACGCCGAGGTTTTCCGCACCGAACGCCACCTCGTCGTCCACGGAGCGTCCGATCAGGCTCGCGTCGGGGTCTTGGAGAACCAAGGCAACGCGGGATGCAAGTTCGGCAATCGGATGGGTTCTCGTGCTCCAGTCCCCGACCATGACTTCACCACGGATCGTGCCGCCGGTTGCTTGAGGCACGATGCCGTTAAGGACCAGGCAGAGCGTGGATTTGCCCGAACTGCCCGTGCCGTAGATACCGATCGTGTGCCCCGGCTCGGCGCGGAAGGAGATCCCGTCAAGAGCCTGAACCGGTGCGAGACCCGGACGCCAAGGAGGATAGCGAAACCCGAGATCGCGAACGATGACCGTGCCCGGGGCGATCGTTGTCTGCCCCTCACGCCTCATGCTGACGGCCCTCGTCAAATTGTCACCGGCGATTCGCTGTCCAACGGCCGCCGGCAGACGCCGGGCCGGTCATCCAGCAATCTTAGCGTAGCACTGGGCAATGAGAGGCTCCATCACTGAGGTCTTGTGGTTGTGGCCCATAATGAGATTGAGGACGTTGGGAACGAGCCGGGATGAGCCGCCGCTGCCCATGAGGACCTTCCGGCTCAGGTGGGCTTGATGCAGCCCTTTCCCCTCCGCTGGGGCCAGACGACGCGCGCTTGAGGGCCTCGAAATAGGCCGATCCTATATCCTCCTCTGCCCCGTCGGTTGAAGTCTTAGATGCTAGACTTCGGTCCGGGCGCCTTCAGCGTTGCTCCGTTGCTCGGATCGCAGTCTTCTCCTGACGTTAGCGCTCCTGATGTCAGGATGTCTCGACTGCCCCGGCGACATGACACGGCTGAGGATGAGTACATGGCCGCTCCCAAACACGCATCGTCCGACTCTTACCTTGCCGATCCCGCTCTCGTTCAAGCCTGCATCGACGGCGACGAGGGTGCGTGGGACGAGTTTATCGCCCGGTACGGGCGGCTTGTGTACTCAATTCCGCTGCGAAGCGGTTTTTCTCGGGATGACGCCGACGATATCTTCCAGAACGTTTGCGCCATCGTCCTCCGCGACCTCCACACCCTCCGCGACCAGGCGCGTCTCTCGTCCTGGCTCATCACCACAACCCACCGAGAATGCTGGCGATTGCGAAAACGGTCCACGATTCACACGACGTTGGACGAAACCCTCGTCGATGCGAGCACCCCACCGCCTGAGGATGTCCTGCGATGGGAGCGCGAGCAGGTTCGCGACGCGATTTGGCGCCTCAATGATCGCTGTCGTACGCTCCTGACGGCGCTCTTCCTCGATCCCGACGAACCGAGCTACGACCAGGTCGCTGAGCGGCTTGGTGTCCCTCTTGGAAGCGTTGGTCCCACCCGTGCCCGATGCTTCAAGAAACTCGAGGCGGTGCTGCTGGAGATGGGGTTCGAGCCGGACCCGTGAGGATCGGTGGGAGGCAGTCCAAGCAATTCGGGATCGGGTATACATGTCATGTATTTTTTCGGTGTGATTCTTTCTCTGCTCCGTTGCACAACAAGGAGCAAGCATGAGCAGCCACCCGGTTCCCTACGAGCGGCTGATCGACTATGCCGCGGATGACCTGAGCGATCTGGAGGCTGCTGTGGTGGCGGCGCACGTCGCCACATGCACGGACTGTGCGGCCACCGTCTCGCGCTATCGCGCGGTACGTTGCGTCCTGAACTCTGCCGAAACGGTTGGGCCACCGCTTGCGGTCATCGCGCGGGCCCGGGCGCTCTTTCGGCATGCGCAGCCTTCGGCCCGAGCCGGCCGGTTGCAAGGACTGCTGCCGGTCGTGGCCCGGCTCGCCTTCGATAGCCAGAAGGGTCCTGTGCTGATTGGCGTGCGCGGCACCGGAGATCCTCGCCATATCTTGTTCGAGAGCGAGGTGGCTGATGTCGACCTCCAGATGGAGCCAGTGACCGAGCAGGAGGATACGGTTTGGCACATCCTTGGCCAGGTCGGGCTCGACGCGCTGCCCCCAGTGATCCCCATCGCGCTGGTTCAAACCGGCTCTACGTTACCTTCCCTTGAAACGGATGCCGATGAGCATGGCATCTTCAGTATCCAGGCAGTGAAGGGACAGTACGATCTCCACGTGCGTCTGCCGTCCACTCTGCTGATCCTGCCCGATCTGGAAATCGGATGACGATAGCGCCGAGTGGCGCTGACCTGTTGGCGGAGATCGCGGCTCTTCCTCCAGAGCGGCGCCTGTCCCATCTCCAGCGACTTGGCCATGTAGAGCCCCTGCTCCTAGCCATGGGCGATGAGGCGGAGCGGCTGGCGACGGTGGAGGTCGCGCGCGCGGTAGCGGCGTGCGACCTTGTCGTCGCTTTGGCCGACGTGGGCGGAACGCCTGTCGCACGTGCTCGTGCCCGCCGCGCTCATGCCCAGGCCCTGGCCCAGGCCGGGCGGTTCAGTGAAGCGCTGGCGCTCGGCGATGAGGCGGCCCGGATTGCGGAAGAGGCTGGCCAGCCGATTGAGGCAGCCCGGGCCAAACTTGCCTCGCTCCATGCACTGGCCAGCCTCTCGCGCTTCGATGAGGCCATCGTCGTGGGGGAGGCGGCGCGGGCGGCGTTCCTGGCCGCCGGCGAGCCGGCTCTTGCCGCTCGCGCCGACATCAACCTAGGCGCCACCAACTTTTTGCGCGACGAACCGCACCTTGCCCTGCTCCATTTCGACCGGGCTCGGGCCGCGCTCGCCGATGACCCCGTTATCCTCGCCCAACTCGAAACCAATCGCGGCAACACCCTGGTCAGCCTGGATGACTTCGCGGGTGCCGAGGCGGCGTTTGCGGCCGCTGTGCCCGTCTTTGAGGCGCACGGCCTCGGCTGGGCGGCCGCCATCGCCGAAGGCAACCTGGCCTACCTGGCCATGCGCCAGGGGCGCCTCGAGCGCTCCCTCTCCCACTTCGAACGCGCGAGGTGCCATCTCGAAGGGGATGACGCCGGCGCCGAGCTCGCCCGCCTCCTCGCCGAGCAGGCCGATGCGTTTGCGATCCTGGGTCTCCTTGACGAGGCACGGACCACGTACGAGCGGGTTCTGCCGGAGCTGGAGGCGAGCGGGCTGGTGCTCGAAGCGGCCCACGCGCGGGCCGGGCTCGGACGAGTCCTGGTCCGCCTCGGGCGACTCGAAGAAGCGGAAGCCGTCCTTGTCGGCGCGGCGGCGGCCTTCGCGGCGCTCGGACATGCGACCGCGCGAGCTCGTGTCGATCTCATGCGGGCCGAGCTTGCAGCTGCGGAAGGCCACCTCGACGAGGCGAGAACGCTGGTAGACGACACGTTCGCGGTGCTGCGTGATCGGCCGGCTGAGGCGGCGATCGCGCACTTCCACCTCGCCCGCCTCGCTCTCATCACCGGTGATCTGACAACCGCCGCCAATGGGCTGGAGGCGGCGATGCCGGCTGCAGAACGGCTTGAACTCTCGCCATTGCTCGCGGATCTGCTCCACCTGCGCGGCCTCCTTCACCGGGCACGAGGCGAGTCGGACCGGGCTACGGCCGATCTCCGGTCGGCCGTCTCGCACGTCGAGCGCGTACGCGGGACCTTGCAGGCCGAGCGGTTCCGAGCGGCGTTCCTCGGGAACCACCTGGCGATTTACGCGGATTTGGTCGTCCAGGCGCTCGAGGGGACGAGCCCGGATGGGATTACTGAAGCGTTCGTCACGGTGGAGCGGGCCAAGAGCCGCGCTCTGCTCGACATCGTGAGCGGCGCCCTCGACCTGGAGGGAAGCACCGGACCCAACCAGAACGACCCGGCGGAGGTCAAGCTGGAGACCGAGATGGCCCGGCTGCGGGC
>JALYMD010000533.1 GCA_030773875.1 Chloroflexota bacterium
ACGCCGGGGATGACGGTCGCCATCGTCACCTTGTCGACGACGATCTGGTTGCGCTGGAGCTCGAACCCCCAGCTCTTGAGCGGCCCCAGATCCGCCTTGAAGCCGATCGCCACGATCAACTCCTGGCACTCGACCCGGCGCACCGCCCCTTCGGCATTGGTGAACTCAACCGCTCTCAGGTGGTCGTCGGGACCGGCGTGGACTGCGGAGACAGCACAGCCCGGGTAGTTGAGATCGACACTGGACGCCTCCAGCTCCCGCACTGTTGCCTCGTGGGCTCGGAACTTGGAGCGATGGATGAGGGTTACGTGACGCGCCACCGGTTCAAGCGTCACCGCCCAGTCGACTGCCGAATCGCCGCCGCCGACGATCACCACGTCCTTGTCCCTGAAGTCCTCCACTCGCTTGGCGAAATAATGAACGCCATGCCCTTCCAGCTCCCGCACGCCGGGTACGTCGAGCCGGGTCGGCTCGAACGCCCCGACCCCGGCGCAGACGATCACCGACTTGCTGAACCGCTCGCCCTTGGTCGTACCTAGACGAATCAGTCCGTCCTCCAGCCGTTCCAGCTCAAGAACTTCCTCGTTGAGGCAGATCGTCGGGTCGGATCGCTGCGCCTGCAGCAGGCATTGCTCGACGAAATCCTTGGCGAGCACCTTGGGGTAGCCAATCACATCGTAGATGTACTTCTCGGGGTAGATGGCGGTTAGGGCACCACCGGGCTCCTCCAGGGCATCGATGACCTGCGTCCGCGCACCCCGCAGCCCAGCGTAGAACGCGGCGAACAGTCCGGTCGGCCCAGCCCCAATGACCGTGATATCGAAGATGTCTCGGGTGCGGTCCAGACCTGGATCCGTGGACGCTTGGACGTCCTCCGTCGCGTGACCGTTGGAGGAAACACCGTTCTGGTCGCTCATCACGTCGGAACCTTTCTCTCTTCTTGGGCGCGGGGAACCGGATGGGGAAGTCTTGGTCTCCGAATCTTAGCATCGCACCATGGCGCGACCTGTTGGGCCCCGACCTCCTGTTCACGCATCGGGTTCGCGTTGCCCGCCATTCCGTGACCCACGTACAATCGCCGGCAACGCCATTTGTCCCCACTGCAGTAGTTCCGCACCAGAGGAGGAACCCCTTCTGATGGCTCAGGCCCCAGCCGCCACCTCGTCCGCCAAACTCCAGGCGCTGCTCTCGAAGCGAGGCAAGGATCTTCCAGGGCCGCGAGTCGGCGACCCGCGCAAGTCTGCCGAACTGATCTCCTTCTTTGCCGGCTTTCCGGACCCGGCCTCCCTCCCGGCCGGTGATGTGGCAGCGGCAACGGTTCGCGCGATGGAGAAAGACGGCTCCTGGGCCCTCCAGTACGGCAACAGCACTGGATACCAGGGCCTCGTGGACGTGCTGCTCGCCAAGCTCAAGCGGGATCAGGGCATCAATGCAGGCCGTGAAAACGTCCTGATCACCGCGGGCGGCTCTCAGGCGCTGGCCCTGGTGCTGGACGCATTAGTCGACTGGGGTGACACCCTCATCACTGAAGCGCCGACCTGGATGGGCGCGGTGCGGGCGTTCAAGAACGTCGGAGCCCAGCCGGTCAGCATTCCAGTGGACGAGGAGGGGACGGACGTTGAGGCGCTTGAGCGGGAGTTGGTCCGTCTCCGAGACGAGGGTATCCGGCCAAAGCTGATCTACGTAATCTCCAACTTCCAGAATCCGAGCGGGATCTCCACCACCCGGGAGCGGCGTCAGCGGATTGCGGAGCTTGCCCAGGAATACGACACCCTCGTCCTCGAAGATGATGCCTATTACGATCTCCGCTACGGCGGCGAGTTCATCCCCCCGATCTACACGCTGGACGACAGCGGCTCCACGATGTATCTGGGCACGTTCTCCAAGATCATGGGCGCCGGCATGCGCCTCGGTTGGTTGATTGCCCCGCCGGAGATCATCCAGAAGCTTTCGGTCCTGAAGATCGACGGCGGTACCAACGTCTTCGGCTCCCACGTCGCCGCCGAGTGGGTGCCCGATCACCTGGACGGGCACATCGAGCGGCTCAAGGGCATCTACCG
>JALYMD010000534.1 GCA_030773875.1 Chloroflexota bacterium
CGCGAGCCATCCGAGCATACCCAGATCATATCTACCGCAAATCTAGGTCCAGTGAAAGAGATGCGGGACGCGCTGGGTTTGCCATCGTGTAGCACGGGATCGACACGAGCACCGGGCCGGATCCCGCGAAGGGGAAAAACGGGTTAGTCCAGGGAGCGGAGCGGAGTGTAGCGGAGCAGCAGTGGGACGTAAGAGAGCACGAGCACGCCGTTGATGGCGAGTGCCGCCTGCACCCCAATCCGGTTGGCAAGGAACCCCGCTTCCAAGGCTCCGATGGGCGTCAGCCCCCAGAACATGCTGTAGACCGCGAGGACGCGGCCTCGATAGGCGTCGTCAACCAGGGTCTGAACGAGTGTGTCATTGAGGGTGCCGTAGATGGCGACCACCAGCCCTAGCAGCAGAATCAATCCAGCCGAGAGCAGCACGTTGCCGGAAAGAGCGAAGAGCACGAGGACGACCCCGAAGCAACCGACCCCCGCGACGACGATCCGGCCCCGCCGCCGGACGCGCCCGAGCACCAACGCCACCCCCAGGGTGCCCGCGAGGGAGCCCACCCCGTTGATCGCCAGCAACACGCCAAGGCCGCGCCCGCCAAGCCCAAGGACATCGCGGGCGACGGCTGGAGCGAGGGTGAAGTAGGTGATTCCAAACATGAGCGGCACGATGTCCACGCCGAGCAGGGAACGAATCGTCCCGTTGCGCCAGATGTAGCGGTAGCCATCCAGGAGATCGCGAAACGCCCCTGCCGTGCGCGGGCTGTCGGGCAGCGAGCGATCGACCGTGAGGGTAGCAAGCACGAGCACGAACGGGAGGTAGAGGGCGGCCGTGAGGTAGAAGCACGCTGCCACCCCCACCAGGGCAATCACGAACCCAGCGATCACTGGCCCAACGACCCGCGAACCATTGAACGCGGCGGAGTTCCACGCAACCGCACTCCTGAGATGCTCACGCGGCACGAGCGTAGGCATGAAGGAGAGGCGGGCCGGCCAATCGAATCCCGACGCGGTGCCGACCACGACGGCAATCACCATGATGTGCCAAACCCGGACCGTGCCGGCGGAGGTGAGGATGGCAAGCACAAGTACCGAGGTGCCCTGGATGATTTGCACCAACAGCAGCACCCGGCGGCGGTCCACCCGGTCCAGCACAGCTCCAGCGAGCGGCGAGGCAATCAGCACCGGAGCGGCCTGGCAAAACGTGACCAGACCCAGGAGGAACTCGTCGTTCGTCAAGTCATAGACCAGATAGCCCTGGGCTGTAATCCGGATCCAGACGCCCGTGAGCGAAAGGACGATCGTCGACCAGAAGAGGGCGAACGGCCGGGAAGCGAAGGCGTCCAGCGCCCCGCCTCGGCGTCGACCAGCCTCCGCACCCCTAGTCGGAAGCATCTCGGCTGGAGCCGTTTCGGGCGCGGGACCATCGGGAGCCAGGGGTGCCGCGGGGCGGGATCCCTCGCCATCGCCCGCCACTTTCTGCTTCAGTCCCAAACCAGCAGCCTCCCTGACCATGTCCCCTGCGACGACGGCGACCCAAAGTCTGACACACCGCTCCTCTCAGTCAGCTCAGTGAGCGTGAGAATCCATCCTGGTCGTGCCGAGCAACCGCTGCCCCTTGCGCAGGTGCCGACCGCCCATACCGCTCTTCTCCCCCTCCCGGCTGCGGTGCTCCGCCCTCGCCCCAGATTTCTGCAGCCAAGATCCGGCGCCCTATCAGTTGCTGACCGTGTTGCGGCCACGGCAGATGGCTGATACGCTAGCTGTACGTACACATCTCCCATTTGCTTGGGGTGGCGTACGGCCAGTGCCGAGAGGGGGCGACGTGCTAGTTGGCGGCGTTCGGGTATCGCGGTTTCCTGGGGGGCGCGACAACAGGAAGCGCGCACCCCTCCTAGGAGGCCGTGTTAGGGCTGGCGTCCGAGAGCGCCTTCGCGACGCACAGACCGATCAGCCCAGCCCGCTAACGGAAAAGGCTGCTTGCCGACGAGCGTTCACGTTCTCGGGGTGGTGCCTCTCCGTCCCCGTGCTCCGCCTGCTGTTTGCAGCCGGGGGGCTGATCTCGGCCGCGCTCCTGGTGACGTTCACGGTGGTTCTCGTCGCTAGTAGGGGAGCGATCTATCCGCAGGTCCAGGTCCTGGACGTTCCCGTCGGAGGTCTCTCCCCACAGGAGGCGGAGACCCGCGTCGGGGCTCGCTTGGCGACCGTCGCCGACACTCCGGTAACGCTGAGGTTGGGGGAGCGGGTCTGGACGCCAACTCTCTCAGACGTGGGAGTGGATCTGGATGTCGAGGGGTCGGTGGCGGCGGCGATGACCTTTGGGAGGGAGAATCACCGGGTCGCGGGCCTCCTTCACCAGGCCCATCTCATGGAGGACCCGTACACTGTCCCGCTTGGGATCCGCTTCGATGACGCCCGGTTTGACGCCTACCTCGACAGCTTGGAAACGGAGGTCGGCGTCGCCCCGATCAATGCCACCATGACCGTTGACGGCGTCGAGGCGCGTGTCGAGCCTGGACAGCCTGGGCTGACCCTTGATCGCCAGGCCGCGCGGGACGAGGTGCTGGAACAGGTCCGCCGCCTGCAGCCTGTGTCCGTGGAACTTGCCACGCTATTGGTGCCTCCACCCGTCTCGGAGACAGTTCTGGAGCCGCTGGCCGCAACGGTGGAACGGGCACTGTCGCGACCGATGGTGCTTTCGGCCGATGATCGGCACTGGCCATTGGACCCCGAGGACCTCGGCGCGCTGGTCGTGGTCGATCAGGGGACGCGGAACGGATTAACGGCCCAGCCTGCCGTCAGTCTCGATTCGAGTCGGCTCAGGGTGCTACTGGAAGGCGTGGTAGCAGAGGCAGAAACGGGTCCGTCCGACGCCTACATCGACGACACGGGGAGCGCGCCAACGCTCGTCCCAGCCGTCGCCGGCCTGCGCATCGATATTGATACCCTCGTCACGGCCGTCCAGGCCGCGTTTCAAAACGGCGAGCACGCCGTCGCCCTGCCCGAGCCGGAGATACCACCGGCGGTCTCCACCGACGCGTTCTTGGCCAAGCTCGGCGTCACGCATCTCCTCGCAAGCGGTGACTCCGACTTTGCCGGGTCCGAACCCGGCCGGGAGCAGAACGTCCGGGTGGCGGCCGAGCTAGTCGATCTCACCCTCGTGCCGCCCGGCGGCGTCTTCTCCTACAACCGAGCGCTTGGCTCAATCGTCGAGGATCCAGGATTCGTTCCAGCCCAAGCAACTGAGGGAGGCATCATCGGGACATCGATTGGAGGGGGGGTCTGTCAAGTCTCAACGACGGTCTTTCGCGCCGCCCTCCGCGCAGGACTCCCGATCGTCGAGTGGTGGCCTCACGTCCACCGCAGCCCGTTCTACGAGCAAGGGGGCTGGGGACCTGGATTCGATGCCTCCATCGCCCAGGCGGACTTCGACCCGCTGAACGGCAGCGACTTCAAGTTCAGCAATCCGACCGACAGCTGGATGCTCGTCCGCGCGACGGCGCGTGAAGGCACGACGCTCACGGTTGAGTTGTACGGGACGCCGACCGATTACTCCGTCGAGATCGACGACCCGGTGATCGAGGTAACCGAATGGGCGTCCGGAACGGTCGAGCACGTAGACCCGTCACTGCCGGCGGGCACCACCGTTGAGGATGGTTCAGCCCAGGATGGTGCAACCGTGGTCGTCGTCCGCCGCGTGCTCGACGCAAACGGCACCCTGATCTCCACCGATGAGTTCGTCTCCGCCTATCAGCCGCACGGGACGGTCTACCGCGTCAGCCCCGACATGGCGGGAACAACCGGAGCCACCCCGACCTAGCGCCCGTCAACGCTGCCGTATTGACGGCTCGCGCGGGTCACCGGTAGCCACGCCAACCAACCGCGCTCTCCTTCCTCCGGATAGCTCCGTGAGCCTTGGCTAGAATGCCCGTGGCGGAAACACCGCCGTGTGGCGGCAAGCTGGGAGGGAGACGAGTGCGTCCAACGTTTGTCCTTCTGCTAATCAGTCTCATGCTCGCCTCCGCCTCAGTTGTTGGATCCGCGCAGGCGGCGGGTAAGAGGTCGGTTCCCGCGGCCACCTCTCTACCGCGGCCGCCTGACCAGCCCGAGTCTGGTCCTGGCGGCTCCGCCGCACTCTTCGGACGCGTTATTGCAACCCGCCACGGTGCCCAACCCGTCGGCTATTGGCTCTTTGCGCCGTCCGATGCTACCGATCAGGTTGAGAGCGACGGGACGTTGCCCCTAGTCCTCTTCCTCCACGGGTTCAACGCGCTGGACCCCATCGTCTACCGGGCCTGGATCGACCATATTGTTCGCCGGGGCGCCGTCGTCGTCTACCCGGACTACCAGGACGCCACACTCCTCGGTGCGAAACCCCTGGAATACCTCGGCAACCTGCTTACTGGGGTGCGGTCTGCGGTGGACGCACTTGGCGCCGGGGATCATCCTCCCGTCGATCTGTCACGAGTCGCCGTCGTGGGTCACTCGCTCGGGGGGATCATGGCGGCCAACTACGCCGCTGTTGCGGAATCCCAGGAGCTGCCCATACCGGCGGTGTTGATGCCGGTCGAGCCCGGAGGGTGCCGGGGCTGCCGTGGTGTGAACGAGCAACTGGGCGCGCCACTCGCGCCGCTGGACAACATACCGGAAGATGTCCTTGCGCTGGTCGTCGTGGGCGCCGAGGACGATTTGGTCGGGGACATGGGCGCACGCCTTATCTGGTCCGGGATGACGCAGGTGCCGCTGGAGCAACGCGACTTTGTGACCCTCGTCGGGGATGACCGAGGCCAACCACCTCTGGAAGCCGGACACCTGTTGCCGCAGACGGCGGGAGCTGGTGCGACGATCGATGCTATGGACTGGTACGGGACCTGGAAACTCTTTGACTCGCTCACGTCCTGTGCCTTCGACGAGCGCTGGTGCGATACGGCCCTCGGTGACTCGGCAAGCCAGCGCTTTATGGGCATCTGGAGCGACGGGGTTCCCGTCGCGGAAGCCCAAATCACTGATGATCCGGCCCCACCCAATCTCCGCTGACGTGCCCAGCAAGCCGTCGCCCCCTTGTTCAACGCTGGTGCTCAATGCTGGTTATGGGCCGGTCTAGCCTCACCGACGATGTGGTCAGGTAACGTGACCGAGGAACCGCGCGTCCTGCCCGTGTCTCCCGGCTTCTCGCTCCCTCAGACCTGCGGACCGATCGCCTGGGCAGGTGGGCGATGGCCAAATATGGACTGGCGCGACATGCGGTTGCTCTGGGTCGGCTGGGAGGCGGAGCGGCTCGCCTGGCGGACCGTGTGGCAGGAAGCAGATGGCCAGGTGTGGGTGGCCGGCGCCCGGTCCGACGGAGGAGACGGGCGGTGGGCAGAGGTCGTGCTGGGCTGTCGTCAGGTCTGTCCGGCGTTCAGCGACCCGGTGCTCGCTCGCCTGTCGAAGCGGTTCGCGGGGCTGCGCCCTTTCGCGTACGGTTCCATCTACGAAGGGCTGATTACCGCCATCGTCGGGCAAAGCATCTCCGTGGCCGCGGCGGCAGTCGCGCAAACCCGCCTGTGCGCCCTCGTCTCGCCGTCAGTCGAACGCTCGGGCCGAGCGTTCTGGCCGCTCCCCCGACCGGATCAACTCGCCAGCGCCGACGCTTCACTGATTCGCCGGGCCGGCGTCACGTGGCGCCGCGCCGAAGCCCTCGTCGCCGTTAGCCGGGCCATGATAGAAGGGAAACTACCCGCTCGTGAAGTGGCCCTGCGCCAGCCAGAGGAGACGGCCGCGATGCTGCGCCACCTCCCCGCGGTCGGGCCATGGACCGCGAACTCCGTGCTCTTGTGGGGTGTTGGGGCGCCGGACGCACACCCCACAGGCGATGTCGCACTCCTTCGCGCCGCCCGCGCCGCCTTCGATGACCCCGACCTGGACCTGAAGGGCCTCGATCACCGGGCCGAGGAGTGGCGCCCAGCGCGTGCCTGGGCCGCGCGGCTCCTCTGGACGGACCTCCTTGGGATCGCCCGATGAAAAGGTGACGACGTTGGGCGAAGGGGGCAGCAGCGCCTATACTCGCCACCCGAGTACGTCGCCCTGACGCAGGGGCCGAGGCCAACCGGGAATCACCTCCGAACCGGCCACCGGACCTCGCCCTGCAAATTGGTGCGCCTAGCACGTCGGCGGCGTCAATCGGTGAGCTGACCGGTCCGATAGGGAGAACCCATGCCGCACTTCGACCTGGAGAGCTTGATTCGAACGGCCGGCTATCTAGGCCTATTTGGCATCATTTTCGCCGAAACTGGCCTCCTCATCGGATTCTTTCTCCCAGGAGATAGCCTGCTCTTCACCGCCGGCTTTCTCGCCTCCCAGGACTACCTGAACATCTGGCTCTTAGTGACGGTCTGCTTCGTGGCGGCCGTGTCCGGCGACGCCGTGGGCTACGCCTTTGGCAACCGGGTGGGCCGACGCCTGTTCCAGCGCCCGGAATCGCGCCTGTTTCGGCCCGAGTACCTCCGTCGCGCTGAGCTCTTCTTCGAGCAGCACGGCGGCAAAGCGATCATTCTGGCCAGGTTCATGCCCATCGTGCGTACGTTTGTCCCGATCATCGCGGGGGTCGGGGCGATGCGCTACCCCCGCTTTGCCGCCTTCAACGTGATTGGTGCTCTGCTCTGGGCAGTCGGGCTTCCCATCGCTGGCTACTTTCTCGGCAAGTCGATCCCCAACGTCGACCGGTACCTTCTGCCGATCATCCTGCTCATCATTGTGGTCTCGATCGCGCCAACCGCGATTCATGTCTGGCGAGAGAACGGCGCCGAGATCAGCGCCCTAGTCCGCCGGCAGCTCAAGGGCCTCACGGCCCGCCGGTAAGGGGGCAAACCGCTTCTCGCGGCGCCCCCAATCTCGCCCCAGGCGCTATTGCTCACCACCCCTGGCCGCTCTCGCGTTGCCTCATTTCGGGTGGGCATGAAAACGACCTCCCCGATCTCACCTGAGGTAGGAGGGGAGGGACGTCGAGCACTCCGCGAATCCCTGCACGGAGATAACGTGAAGGACGACGCTGAGCGCGAACTCACGATCCATCCGTTCGACTCCCCCATGCGTAAAGCCAGTCAAGGCGAGGCCTTGGCCGAGTCGGGCAAGGTTGCCGACATCGTGGAGCAGATCCACGCCATTGCCCTGTTATACGTCCTCCGGATGATCACGAGAGGTTCCTGGGGTGGCGTTCCTGGGGCCACCAGTGGAAGCGGGTATGGGCCTTGACCCGAACGCGCTCCCGCTCCAGGACC
>JALYMD010000535.1 GCA_030773875.1 Chloroflexota bacterium
GATCCGAGGCGTCGGTGGCGATGAACCAGGCGTCCTGCCCGTCGAAGAAGCCGGGGTGCATGGTGAGCGTCACCGAGCCGACCGGGGCTGGCCAGCGCCCTTCCGGCTCGAGCGTGAAGTCCACCACATCCCCGACCATGACGACGACGTTCTCTCCAGGAACCGGCGTGGCAGCGCTCGGGGTCGACTGGGCAAGGACAGAGGACCGGGGCATGGAGGCCCCCAAGGCGAGTCCCGCGCCGATACCAGCGCCCAACCGAAGCACCGTCCGGCGCGACAACCCCTGCCGTGTTTCACGAGCGTCCATGCTCCACCTCCTACTGGCTTACCGGGCACGTCCCAAGCACGATGTCGTTGCCCCGCTGTGCCAACTCCTGGCGAGGACCTCTCCGCCTCCCTACCCTAGCCGGGAGGAACGCGTGGGGCTGTAAGCGGGCTTACGGGGAACCGTGGTTGCCGTCGCCGCTGGTCGTGGCGCGGCCGCCGTCCGTGCGCTGGCGCGACATACGAGCTCTGTCCGGATTTGCAGCCGGAAGATCGGGAGTTGGTTGGAGATGGAAGACCCGATGGTGATGCTGGACTAGGCGTGGGGCCGCGTAGGGAGTGCAACCGTATCCAGTTCGAGGAGGGCGAGGGTCACCACGGCGCCGGTCAATGTGACTGGCACTGCTGGGGCCGGCACGGCGGGCAGGAGTGTCGTTCCGGGCCCCGCTCCGTCCCGGGGGGCGGTCCCGCCGGGCGACTGGCAGTGACGACCGTGGCGCAACGACGCTCGACCGCCCGGCCGAGCGTCGTTGTAGACCTGGTGGTGTGTCAACGGTAGTTCGCGTGGTAGGGGCGACGCACGCGTCGCCCTCGTGACGGGCAACTGGGCGAGGCATGTCTCGCCCCTACCATGGACGGGTTGTGGCGATTTAGGCGAGACAGACCACTAGCGCGCCGTGTCGTAGCTCGGATTGCCGGGCCGGACGACGGTGCTGCCCATCGCCGAGGCGAGTTGCTCAACGGCCGATTCGGCAATGGTTGGGGTGGTCACGGCCATGGTGACCTCTTCGGCGTGCCGCTCCCAGGCGGCCAAGTCGCTGGCTGGGGGCGTGGCTTTGACGGCAGAGGGGCGCCCGGGGCCACAACAAGCCCGTTGTCCCCTCCTCCCGTCATTCGTCCCCGGTCTGTCCCGTCGCCGTTCCGGATGGCCAGGCGAGCAGTGCCGAGACCAGGCCGAAGGCTGGCAGGCCGAGGGCGAGTGCTCCGTACCCGCCGGTAGCGAGCAGCAGGCCGCCGGCCGCTCCGCCCCCGGCCGCCCCCAGGTTGAACAGGGCGCTGTTGAGCGTCATTGTCGTCCCCGTCCCTGCCGGCGACTCAGCCGCCAACAGGGCGGCAAGGCCCACCCAGCCGGTGGCCCCTGCGGCGCAGGCGATGGCCAGGATCGCGACCGTGCTAGGCACCCCGAGCGTAGATGAGAAGACGAGACCGACCAGTAGCGCCATTACCGCGTTGCCGCCGGCGAGCAGGGGACGGGCCGGCAGCCGGGCCAGCGGGCCGCCCGCAGCGAGGCTGGCCAGGAAGTAGGCGCCTCCGGCGAGCATGTAGGCGAGTCCTGCCCGGCGGGTCCCGAGTCCGACTTCCTCATCGAGGAAGGCGCCGAGGTAGGTCAGGAGGCCAAACCAGCAGATCGCTCGCAGCACCGACGCCGCGTAGAGGCGCTGCACCGGGCGGTGGCGCAAGAGCGGATGGTAGGCGTCCCGGAGTGCGCGCCACCGTAGGGGACCGCTCGTGCCAGGTTCGTCGCTGGGTAGCCAGGCTGCGACGAGGGCGGCGACGGCGACCGCACCGAGACCGGCGCCGATGAAGGCGACACGCCAGCCGGCCACGTCGCCTGCGGCCGTCAGTAAGGGCACTCCGATGACGGGAGCGCCGGCGAGGGCGGCGATGGTCCAGCTGATGGCCCGGCGACTGGCCGGTCCGGTGAACCTGGTCCCGGCGATCGCGAGCGACAGCCCCGACACGGTAGCGTCGGCAAGCCCACTCCCCAGCCCGGCCAGGAGCAGCACCGAGAAGGCCGGCGCAAGGCCGGAGCCGATGGGGGACGCGGACGCCGCGACGAGCCCGAGGACCACGAGGCGGCGGTGGCCGTGGTGGTCGGCGAGGGGGCCGGCAGCGAGGGCGAGGGCGGCGCCGAGCAGAAGCTGTGCCGTGACCACCTGGCCAAGGAGCGGAACACCGACACCGAGGTCAGCGGCGATCACTGCGAGGAAGGGCGTGGGGGCGACGAACGCCAGGGAGGTGACGAACGAGCCGAGGCAGAGGGCGGGGAGTACCCGACGGCTGGGCGGGTCGACAGCCACGACCGCCATCCCGGGCGAAGCCGCAGGCAAGATGGCGGTGACGGCATCGGCGGGCGATTCGACATCCATGCGGCCAGATCCCGTTCAGGCGATCGCGTCTGTGACTCTTGCCGATCGCTCCCTTGCTGGTCCCCCAGGTGCTAGTCAGGAATCGATTGCGGGGTCGTGCCCGGCGACGTGAGCAGTTCGCGCTGGCTGCGAAGCGCGTCGCCTCCTGTGCGTGGGGCGCCGTGCGGAATGGGGGTCACGCCGAGGCGGCAGGGCCTTCCCTCCGTGAGAGGGTGAGCGGGCGAGCAAACGACGGCATTCGCACAAGGAACGACGGGAAGGGACGGGTTGTTGTTCCCCAGCCGCGCGCTTGGCCATACCCCCGGCAGGGTGGGTCCTACGCGACGGCTTCCCCCCGAGTACCTACGCCGCGCTGGCGTGGACCACGAGACCGTCGGGGCCGCAAGCAGCCCGAATCCGCCCAGCGTCGGGTCGTCCGATTGCACCCGCTGGTGCCCTTGCCGCCGGCGGTCGGCTTCGGCGCCTTCTTTCCCGAGACTCCATCGGGTCGTGACCGGAGACGGCTTCCGGCGAAGAGAAGGGGGACCGGGGGCCACGGCGGCGCCCGGTCCCCCGGGACGAGTCGCGTGACGATCGGTCGTTCGGAGTGCCGCTGCCCCTTAGGTGCCGGGTTTGATGTTCTGGTTCATGCGGAAGAGGTTGGTGGGATCGTAGATCGCCTTGATCGCCGCGAGCCGCTCGTAGTGGTCCCCGTAGGAGGCCCGCACCCGGTCTTGGCCCTCGTCCGTCGGGTCCATCATCATGTTGACGTAGGCCCCGCCGGCCGAGTGCGGGTGCAGCGCCTGCCAGTAGGAGCGCGTCCAGGAGATCATGCGCTCGTTGTCGGCCGGGTCCGGGCTGACGCCGACCATCACCTGCGCCCACTTGGCCCCCCGGTAGTTCCAGGCCGTAGCGTCCTTTGGAACTCGGCCCGCCGCGCCGTCGATGGGGTAGAGGTGCATCGTGGAAAGCCCGGTCGGAAGCTCCGCCCCGTAGGCGACGTGCAGGGAGACCGCCTCGTCCGAGAGCTCGTTGAAGAAGTCCGCCTTCCAGTACCACTGGTGACCCGCCGGGTAGAGGGCGTCGAACATGCTCTGCAGGGCGGGGTAGGGTAGCGAGCCAACCCAGTCGAGTGCAGGGGGGCCGAACTGGCTGCGGATTGGGGCGAAGGTGGCGTCCGCCTGGTCGGAGGGACCGGTGTAGCACCAGACGATGCCGCACATCTTTCGGCCGTGGAGTTCGTCGGGGAACGGCGCCGCCGGCGGCACGGTGAGGAAGGCGAAGAAGCAGTTGAGGTCGTCCGGTGCCTCGGGGAGGAACTCGCGGTACCAGTGCAGGACCTCGGCGGACCGCTCCAAGGGCCAGAGCATCGGCCCGGCGTAGACTGTGGCGATGGGGTGCAACTTGAAGAGGAAGGAGGTGACGACGCCGAAGTTCCCGCCGCCGCCGCGGATCGCCCAGAACAGATCCGGGTGTTCCTGCTCGCTGGCGGTGACGAACCGGCCGTCCGCGAGGACGACATCGGCCTCCAGGACGTTGTCGATTGCCAGGCCGCACTGGCGGGTGAGGTGACCGAGCCCACCCCCCAGGGTCAAGCCGCCGACTCCCGTGGTGGAGATGATCCCGCTTGGGGCGGCCAGGCCGAAGGCGTGGGTGGCGTGGTCGACCTCGCCCCAGGTGCAGCCACCCGCGACGCGCGCCGTGCGGCGGATGGGATCGACCCGGACCCCCTTCATGAGGGAGAGGTCCAGGACGATGCCGTCGTCACAGACGCCGAGGCCCGCCCCATTGTGGCCGCCGCCGCGGACGGCGACGAGCAGACCCTGATCTCGGGCGAAGGTGACGGCGGCGATGACGTCGGCCGCGTCGTGGCAGCGGGCGATGAGGGCCGGCCGGCGGTCGATCATCGCGTTGTAGACCTTGCGTGCCTCGTCGTAGTTGGGATCGCCGGGCTGAATGATGGTGCCGCGCAGGGCCGTGGCGAGGCGGTCGACGGCGGCGGGGTCGAGGGTCGGGGACGACGTAGAGATTGTCGGGATGGCCATAGGTACCTCCTGCAGCAGACGCACGATGGCGAAGTCGGACGAGTTCCGGCTACGGGCGGGCTTCGAGGATCAGATTGAACGGTGTCTCGGTCGCCCGCCGGAAGCGCGTGAAGCCACCTTGCGTCACCACGTCTCGCAACCGCGCCT
Organism: Chloroflexota bacterium; assembly: GCA_030773875.1. Next base: position 4,586 of record JALYMD010000535.1, read on the forward strand.
CGCCCGCCTGCGCCCCAAGTCCCAGCCCCACCTCCTGGCTGAGCGAGGCCGGCGTGCAGAGCATCGTCGAGGCCGCGTAGAAGAGCCGGCCGACCGGGTTCAGGTTCTCGGTCAAACTGTCTCCCGCGTACGGCTCGACGATCATCCACGTCCCGTCAGGTGCCAGCGTCTCCCGCACATGCGCGGCGGCCCCGACCGGATGGCCCATGTCGTGCAGGCAGTCGAAGAAGGTCACGAGGTCGTACCCATTCCCCGGGTAGTCTTTGGCCGGGGCAACCTCGAACCGTACCCGTTGCGCGACGCCGGCCTCCTCCGCTGCCTCCCGTGCCCGGGCAATCGATGCGTCGTGGTAGTCGAAGCCGACGAACGTGGATCTGGGGAAGGCCTCGGCCATCAGGATGGTCGAGGCGCCGTGGCCGCAGCCGACGTCGGCCACCGTCGCTCCGCGCTCCAGCTTCGCCACGACTCCGTCGAGGGCGGGGAGCCACTCCTGGATCAAGTGCGCCTGATAGCCGGTGCGGAAGAAGCGCTCGGTGCCGCTGAAGAGGCACGGGTTGTGCTCGTGCCACCCGACACCCCGCCCGGTCCGGAACGCTTCCCGGATCGTCGGCTCGTCGACGAGCATCGCGTAGAGCGAGTCGTAGATGCCAGCGAGGAAGACCGGGCTCTGCTCGTCGGCCAGCGCCGTGGCCTGCTCTGGGCTCATCGCGTAGCGGTCAGTATCCGGATCGTAGTCGACATAGCCGGAGGCCGCCTGGGCCGCCAGCCACTCGCGGACGTAACGCTCGGTGGTGCCGGTCCGCTGCGCAAGGTCGGCTGAGGAGAGCGGCCCCGCCTCGGCCAGCGCCTTGAAGAGGCCGAGCTTGTCACCGAGCAGGACGAGGGGCGCATTGGCCGCGGCGCCCAGGTCGTTGATCATCTTGCCCATGAAGTCGTTGAGCTTGGTTTCGTCGACCGTCGCGGTGGTGGCCATCTGCTCGTTCCTCCCGCGGGCGCCGGTCGGAGCCGGCGCCACGCAATCAATAACGATCGATCAGGCCAGGGTCATGCAGCAGGAGCGCGGCGTGTACGCGTGCTTGAGGCAGTGGACGGGTCGTGGCGTAGCTCACGAATCCCAGTGTCAGGCCTCAGGCGTTGCCTCGCCGGCTTCGGCGACGAGTTCGAAGATCAGGAGCGTGGCGCCCTCGTCCCCGGCGCGGGTATCGGAGATGTTGCCGGCGGGGAAGATCGCGGAGTCCCCCGTCTCGGTCGTCGCTTCCGTGCCCGGTCCGGCCATCTCCGGCGTGGCGGCTGTCTCCCCAGCCATGCCGCCCCCGGAGGCGGCGCGGATGACCTGGATCGCCGGTCCTTCCTGGCTCAGGTAGGAGGCGCTGCCCGCCTCCACGACGACGACCTCGAAACCTGGGTGGGGGTGAGTCGGAATGGCGGATCCCGGCTCCATGATCAAGCGGTAG
>JALYMD010000536.1 GCA_030773875.1 Chloroflexota bacterium
CGACACCGACCAGATCGGCAACGCCGCGCTGGTCGCCCTGGAGTTGGCAGGGGGTTTGCCCAATCAGTCAAACAGGACGAGGCCCGGGTGTTCCCCAGGGCCTCGACTTGTTGGCAGCGGGTCACGAGCCTCAGTCGGCCAGAGCCGGCTCACCGAGGGTGAGCCCCTCGGTTCGTCGGGCCGGAGACTTAGCCGCGTGCGCGCCGCTCGGCGCCATGACCGCCGCCACGATCACCGACAGGAACAGGACCAGGGCAACGATTTCCACGTTGTTCCTCCTTTCGCGTACGTCCGCTGAACGAGGCGCTGGCGTCCCGGGCCTAGAGCTGGTAGGCGAACTCGCCGTGGGTGGTCGGATCGAGACCCGCGATCTCTTCCTCCTCCGGAACCCGGAGTCCCACCGTGACATCAATAGCCTTCAGGATCACGAAGCTTGCGATCGCCGCAAACCCGGCGACGCCGCCGACAGCCGCGGCCTGCTTCAGGAGTTGGTCCGGATTGCCGAAAAAGAGTCCCTCCCCGGCGCTATTGATCGCTGAATCGGCGAACAGACCAGTCGCGAGGGCGCCCCAGATGCCTCCGATGCCATGAACCGCGAAGACATCCAGCGCGTCATCGATGCCGAAGCGCTCCTTGATGAGGTCTAGCGCGTAGAAACAGAGCGCTCCCGCCCCGAACCCGATCACGATTGACGAACTGGGGCCGACGAAACCGGAGGCGGGGGTGATCGCGACGAGACCGGCGACGGCTCCGGCCGCGGCCCCGAGCACGCTGGGATGGCCGTCACGCAGCCAGGCGATCGTCATCCAGGTCACCGCGCCCATGGCGGCTGCCGTGTTGGTGACCACAAAGGCGTTGGCGGCCAACCCATTCGCCGCGAGGGCGCTACCGGCGTTGAAGCCGAACCAGCCAAACCAGAGCAGCCCGGCCCCTAACACCGTCAGTGTCAAGTTGTGCGGCTCCATCTCCTCCTTGCCGAAACCCTTGCGCTTTCCGAGCACGATCGCGGCAACCAGCGCCGAGACCCCGGAGGAGATGTGGACCACGGTGCCGCCAGCGAAGTCGAGCGCGCCATAGTCGCGTAGCCAGCCGCCCACTGCCCAGACCGAGTGGGCGATCGGGGCGTAGACGACGGTCGCCCAGAGCAGGGTGAAGATCACCAGGGCCTTGAACCGCATCCGCTCGGCGAAGGCGCCCGTGATGAGCGCCGGGGTGATGATCGCGAACATGCCCTGATACATCATGAAGGCGCTGTGCGGGATCGTCGCCGCATAGTCAGGGTTCGGGTCAGGCCCGACACTTCGCAGTCCGATCCAGTCCAACCCGCCGATGACTCCGCCGAGATCGGGGCCAAAGGAGAGGGTGTACCCCCAGAGCACCCACTGGACGCTGATCAACGCCAGGATGAAGAAGCTGTGCATGATGGTCGAGAGTGCGTTCTTCCTCCGTACCAATCCGCCGTAGAAAAACCCGAGGGCCGGTGTCATCAGCATGACTAGGCCCGCCGACATCAAGACCCATGCGGTATCACCCGTGTCCATCCATCCCCCCACCTTCGAACCAGTGACCGGCATCTCGTCCACCGCCACCTCTGACAGGCGCCGGCCCTGGCAAAGAGTCTAGGAAGCGAAGGGAGGCAAAGATACGTGCGGCGGTGCTGAATCCAGGAGAGGTTCCTGTTCACCCTGCACAACAGCACCGGATGATCCCGGGAGGGCATGGATAGCTGGGGATGTGAGGGGAGCAATGCCAGGATAGGGCGTAGCCCAGAGGTTGTCGGATCGGCCCATGGTCTCAATCCAACGTCGGGAGGCCTATCCTTGAGTGGCCCGCAGAGCAGTTCTCGATTCTTTCGACGCCGAAATCGAGACCGACCGCGGACCTTCCACCGCCGGCTGGTCACCCCGGTAGGCCGCCCAGATCTGATGCCGCAGGATAGGTTCAAGCTCGGCAGCAGTGGGCTCAGAGAGCCGGAGGACCATGGGGTGACCTCCGCTCACCGGCCGTAGCCGGATCAGCCCGCGCCTCACGCTCAGCCCGGCAAATTCTGTCCAGCGGCGAAATCGGGAGCGGCCAAGTTGCAGGCCTTGGTCGGTAACGATGTATTGGAGCGGCACGGCGACCGAGAGCAGCAGGCCACAACCTACCAGGACGAATGGGCCGGGCCGTGGACCTCGTAGTGCCACGTCAAGAACAAGCAGGGCTGCCCCGACGGCGAGGGTCTGCGCATGCAGCCGCAATCGTTCCCGCCAGCCGAGTCGCACCTTCGCGATGACGGTCCCGGGTGTCACAGCCCACCAGGAGTGGAGGTACCTAGCGGGGATGAGCGGGAGCAGGAGGAGCAGTGCCACGATGATCGGATCCATGCCACCCTCCTTTCCCGCGCCCTGCGCCGTCAGGGATGACCACCCTGCCGACCTCCTGCCCGATAGCCTAGCCGCGCCGCGCGGTCCACGTCTTCGTCCAGCCTAGCCAAGATCCGCTCACTCGTTGGTGCAGGCAGAATGATTAATCTGGGCCCGGGTCAGGTCCTGGTCCTGCTCACGCGGCGTGCGAGAATGCCGGGGTCGTCCCGTCCTGCGCTGCACGAGGCAGTGTGGAAGATCATCCGCGGTCTTCGGCGCTGACCTTCTTGCAGTCGCCCGAGGGAGACTAGGACGCACGTGCATCACCGAGTTGGGCTGGGCCAAGGCAGGTCGAGGTTTGGATGCGCTGCCGATGGCCACAACAACCTCGTCAGGTCAGGATGCGACTAACCCGGAACGCAGCTCAGGCGAGGAGGGGCGGAGCATGACCTCGAAGGCAACGTCTCAGTGTGTTGTTGTCCGCGGCAACGAACGGCGTGAAACCTACGCCGGGAAGCAGGGGCTCTCATACCTCGGAGGCATCTCAGCCGAAAGCGCCGGGGCGACCGGCATCTGCATGCACCTGTTGACAATTCCTCCGGGCGGCCGTGCAAACGCCCACCTCCATGAGGGCCACGAGACCGCAATCTACGTCCTCAGCGGCCGGGCTGAGATGTGGCACGGCGACGGGCTCGGCGAGCACCTCACGGTCGGGGCCGGAGACTTCCTCTACATCCCCGCCGGGGTGCCTCATCTGCCGAGCAACGCGAGCGATACGGAGCCATGCGTGGCCGTCCTCGCCCGGACGGATCCGAACGAGCAGGAGAGCGTCATACCCCTGCCGGATCTCCTGCCTCCAGCAGTATCGTAGGACCTGGAAGAAACCCAGGCCGCTCGGCATCTACCTGGACAGCCTGCAAGCTGCCGGGTGGGATGACGAGCGGTTGCGAATGGCGCCAGTCAAAGGGCGCGGCACACTTGCGTGATGGGGAGACTCATGCACCCGCTCGATCAGCAGGCAAAGAAGATCGTTCTCCGCCAGTTCACCTATGGGCTCTACGCCATCACAGCCGCGCACGCCGGTGAACGCGGCGTCTTCACCGCGAACTGGCTCAGCCAGGTCTCGTTCGAGCCTCCCCTGGTGATGCTCTCTGTGGAACTGGAGAGTTCGACCCTGCCTCTGATCAGGGCCAGCGGCAGCTTCGCGGTCTGTCCTCTCGGCGAGGAGCAGCGAGACTTGGCCGGCGCGCTGGGCAGGCCCAAGGCACGCGCTGGCGACAAGTTCGCCGGGCTGAATCTCCGCGTCACGGAGACGCTAAGTGGGCCGCCTGCCCTTGCCGACGCCCTCGGCTACGTGGTGTGTGCCGTGCGGTCAGAGACCCCTGCGGGTGACTCCGTCGTGCTGATCGGCGAAGTCGTTGAAGCGGGAGTCTATTCCGAAGGCGCACCCCTGACGATGCGAGCAGCCGGCTTCCGGCATGCGGGCTGATGCGGGCTCCACCGACGTGGACTGCACTACCTGCCCACAGCGCCTGATGCAATCCCCATCATCCGGCAGTCGCAGTTATGTCGAATCAGGATTACGGGCGAGCTTAGCGAGGTGGTGGCACCGAGACCCGCCACAACCCGAACTCGTTCTGGAAATAGAGGACTGACTCGTCGCCGGCCCAACCGACGATCGGGTGCGTGCCGCGACCGCGGTACAGCCGCACACGCTCATCCGGTGCACCGTACCGGTGCGCCTGTAACTCCCAGGAGCCGAACAGGTAGGGAGAGAACCCGGTTCCTGTTCTGATGCATGCCACCCATGTGCCACGTGGCGAGACACCCCCGCAACCGATGGCACCGAACGGGATATCGGCCGACCAGTTGCCAGGAAGGGCCGGCTCCCGTTCGTCCGGCGAGAGTTCTCGCACCTCCCCGCTCGCGACGGTCACCAGCACCCGACGCTCGTTGGGAGTCTCCGCTCCGTCCACGAAGAGCAAGGCACTCCGATCATTGGCTGCCGCGATCCGATCGTAGGTCGAGATCGGCAAGCGGAGGATCCGGCCGGCTGCCAGATCGTGCAGCTGGACCGTGCCGGATGCGTGCTCCGCAATGTACACGGCGGTGTACCGCTTCGACGGGAGGGATCCGGGAACCGGAATCTCCTCGGTCAGCACCACCAGCTCCACCTGCTCGCCCGGGCCAAATAACCGATCCGCGTCCTGCCCTGGGACGAACTGGAGCCGCTGCCCAACCGTCAACCGCCATCCGGGAGCGAGCAGGAGCGGAGCGCCGAGGAGAATCAGCACCATCGCGGTGGCCAGGATGATTCGCTGGAATCGGCGCTGCTCCCGCCCGAAGTGGTGCATCATCCCAGCCCGCCAGCTACGACCCGGCGCTCATGAGCGCGCAACGGCATCGGGCGGTCGGGCCGTGCCAGGCTATGCGCCGCGGGCCGGTTCCTGGGCCAGATCCTCCTGCTCCGCGGTCGCCTCCTCAATGTCGTAGCCGTCCTCGTCCTCGCCCTCGTACTCCAACTCGTACTCGCCGCCCGCGACGATGTGGAGATTCTCCAGGGTCTCGTAAGTCAGAAACGTTAGGTCAGCGAAGGAGATATCGCCGCGTACGTAGGCGACGAAGACATCGGTCAGTTCCTCCCCGATGTCACGGGCCAGCGCCTCCTGCTCGGCCGGGTCTTTGGTCCCCGTCGTCTCCGGCGTCGCACCGTCCAAGGCGTTTCCCCCATCCTCCACGTTTCGGCTCCTCTCAAAGCGCCGCGCGCTTCCCGCGCGCCTGTGGGCGGTCGTTCCCAACCCATGATGGCAAGCATACTCCGCCGAAGCGGAGTGCTGCGACGCTCCGGCTCCCCTCGCGGGGGTACGGTGATCGCGGCGGGGCGAGGAACTTCTTGGGCAGCTCAAGCGTATCTGCAAAGGGCGGTGATTAGCGGGTCCCGCCGCCTTTTACTCGTCCATCCGGCTCGCACCTTCCCGATCCTGATATCGCCGCCAGGGGCCGATTGCGCATACCATTCTCCAGACAGCCCCGCCGCCGGGAGGCGGCAGATCACGTGGGAGAACCAGGCATGGCAGACCGTAACCGGAGGCGTCGTCGGGATGCCGGGCGCCCGCACGAGGCAGCCCCCCCGCAGACGCT
>JALYMD010000537.1 GCA_030773875.1 Chloroflexota bacterium
GGGTGACGATCCTCGCCCTCGTCCTGTGGCTGACGGGCCAGGGTGTCGCTGGGCTCATCGGGACACTCGGCAGCAACCTCGGCGACATCGCCAACCTGGCTCAGGATCAAGCCCGGCAGAACCCGCAGCAGGCTCAGCAGCAGGCCGAGCAAGCTCAGCAACAGGCGCAGCAGCAGGTGCAGCAGATCGACCCGCAGCAGGCGTTCGCGACCGTTCGCAACAGTGCCTGGGGCACGCTGATCGGCCTGATCCTGCCGCTGGCCGCCGCGGCGTTTGGTGGGTTCCTTGGTCATAACACGCGCCGGGATCTGATCGAAGGCACTCGCTAGACCGCCCAGCCGACGCCGTCACCCGGTTCACCTTGGCGCTGTTCCATGTGCTGCGCACCGAACGGCAGGACCACGCAGGCAAGGCGCGCACAGCGTGAGCGGGAAGAGACGAGCGTGGGGCAGGGAATCGCGCACGTCCCGCTGGCAGCAGGTCGTGGGACAGTCGTTCCACGACCTCTGGGCGAACAACGCGCCGGAGTGGGCGGCAGCGCTTGGCTTCTACGCGGTGCTCTCGCTCTTTCCCCTGCTGATCGCCGGCACCGTCGTCGCCTCCTACGTGGCCCACCCGGCATGGGTTGCGGAGCGACTCACCGATCTCGTCGAGAAGTTCCTGCCCCGCCGCGATGTTGACGTCCAGCGCATTGTCGACGCCGCGCTGGCGGAGCGACGCCGCGTTGGGGTGTTGGCGCTGCTGGTGTTCCTGCTCAGCGGTCGGCGCGTGCTTGGCGCCCTCACGACCGCGCTCAATCTCTTCTCGGATGTCGAGGAGCGAAGCGAAGGCTTGAAGCGGCGGGTCCTGGTGGAGTTGGGACTGCTGGCCGGCGTGACGGGGCTCTTTCTCGTCGCCCTCTCGGCCGGCCCGCTGGTCACGCTCCTGTGGCGGGCCACCCGCGTCCTCCCAGGTCCCGCCGGAGTGGTGGTCACCATCGTCGCCGAGCTCGTCCAGGCTGCGCTGCTGTGCACGACCTTCATCGCCATCTACGCCTACGTCCCGGCAGGGCGGCGTCCCTGGCAGGCGGTCCTGGCTGGGGCGGGCGTGGCGACCCTGCTCTTCTATGTCGCGCAAGGGATCTTTCTGGTCATCATCCCGTGGATCACGGAGGCGCTGCGCCTCATCTATGGGCCGCTCGCGGGGGCCGCGCTGCTGTTGATCTGGGCGTGGTACGTGGCGCTCGTCACGCTTATCGGCGGTGCCATCACCTCGCACACCAAGGTGATGATGATCGAGGGGCAGAGTCCGCAGGAAGCGTCACGTCAACATGTGGCCCGGAAGCAGAGCCCGAAGGCAACCTCGTAAGCGAGGGAAGAGGAGGCAGCGGGGGTGGAGCCGCCCATTGCCCTTCAGCGTAACGGACGAATGCTTCAGCCGGAGCGGTTGGGCGCCACCGCCCGAATCAGCGCCTGGATGGCGTTGTAGAGCATGACGATGACGGCCACGAACAGGCCCGACACCAGGGCCGTCAGGACGACGAGGAGGTAGTACGTGAGGCGCACCTGGAGTTCACCGGCCTGCTCCACCTCGCGGCTCGCCTCTTGGATGGGCGAGCTGAGCAGGAGCATCAGCACGATCGCCGCGACCATGTCCAGGATTGAGAGGAGGGCGATCCGCTCGACGCGGGCGTAGAAGGCGGCACTCAGATCCTGGTCGAGCTTGCGCGACAGGCTGAGCATCGTGAGCATCAGCGCGAGGATCGCCGCCAAGCCGCTGAGGATCGCGGTGGCCAGCGTTCCGACCGGGTTGGACATCGCCACCACCAGCTGCCGGGCCTGTCCCCCGGAGTAGACGGCGCCGATGAGGAGCTGCGAGCCGACCACGACGCCACCGACGACGACGCCAGCGACGGCCGCGGCTCGGGCGCCGACGAACAGGATTCGCCGCTCTCGTTCGTCCGCTTCCGCTGCTCCTGCCCTCATAACCATTGCTCCATCTCTCGCGATGTGCCTGCGATCGATCCGGCTTGCCCGCCGCTCGATCAGCGACGACCCACTTAGCCAGCTCCGCCGGCGCCAAGCCGCGCAATCCGGGGATCTGCATCGCTGCTTGCCGGCTCAGCGGAGCTTTGGCCGCAGCGGTTGCCCCCCTCGGTCCAAGCACCACCGCAATGCGCCCCGTGTCCCGAGACTCTCCTGCCACCACAGGAATGCGGAGCCGGACTTATGACGCCGACGAGCACGATGCCTGCTAGAGACGGCATTCGACGAGCAAGACGGGGGAGTCAGTCAGCTGCTAGCCGGATGTTCCGGCAGGGGGCCGGGGATCGAGGCGAGACCCTTTCGCTCGTACCACGCTGACCGCATGTGTCGCCTCCCCCCTTGAAGCGTCCCAATTGCCACCGCCGTACGAAGTTCAATCCGGATGAGTTCGTCCGTCCAACGCCGATGGCTGTGCCGTCGGCCTCCCCTCTATCATCGGCGATGCTCGGTGTCGCCGATCAGTGCCCGGGACTGGCTCCCGTTTCGCTGAGACGCGTGATCCTCGAACGACGACCAGAGATCCTCGGATCGGCGAGCGTCCGGTTCTGCCGCAGCGAGAGGGCCCCAACATGGCGGAGAACGCAGAGCGAGCGGCCGAAGCGATCGGGTTCATCGGCCTCGGCATCATGGGGCAGCCGATGGCGCTGAACCTGGCCGCCGCGGGAATCAACCTCGTCGTGTGGAACCGAACCGCCGACCGCTGTGCTCCGCTCCGCGAAGCCGGCGCCGAGGTGGCGTCTAGCCCGAGCGAGGTCTTCGCCCGGGCGAAGACCGTGATCGCCATGTTGGTCAACGAAGCGGCGACCGATGCCGTTCTCGGTCGCGGCACTCCGGACTTCAGTCCCATGGTCGCCGGGCACACGCTCGTCTGCATGGGCTCGAACCCGCCCGGCTACTCGCGGGACCTTTCGGCCGATGTCCATGCCGCAGGGGGTTCTACGTCGAAGCCCCGGTCTCCGGCTCGCGCAAACCGGCCGAAGCCGGTCAGCTTGTCGGTCTGCTCGCCGGGGAGCTCGAGGTGGTTGAGCGGATTCGTCCACTCCTCCGGCCGATGTGCCACGCCACCGTGATGTGCGGGCCAGTGGGCCATGGGCTCCTGATGAAGCTGTCCGTGAATCTCTTCCTCAACCAGATGCTCACCGCGCTGGCTGAGGCGGTCCACTTTGCGGACCTCAATGGGCTGGACCTGACCACGTTCGGGGAGGCCATCGACGCCGGACCGATGGCCAGCGATGTCACGCGCGTCAAACTGCCAAAGCTGATCGGGCGCGACTTCGCCGCCCAAGCGGCGATGGCCGACGCGCTCAACAGCAACCGTCTCATTACCACGGCGGCACGGGAGGTCGGAATGGCCTCGCCGATGTTGGATGCCGGCCTGGCGCTGTTCGAGGAGAGCGTCGCCCGTGGCGACGGACACCTGGACATGGTCGCCGTCATCCGCGCCATCGAGGATCGGACCGCAGCTCGCCGTGAGCTGAGGGAAGGCTGAGGGCAAGGCACCGAATCGCCCCCCCCAGATAACAGCCCAGCGTGTTGAAAAATCCCTAGAC
>JALYMD010000538.1 GCA_030773875.1 Chloroflexota bacterium
CAGCCACGCAGCCATACCTAGACCGGCTAACTGAGCTAACGGAGGTAATCGGGAGACCAGGGGAGACAGGGCAGCAATTGGCGGAACAACGGTCGTCGACCCAGCTCTCCTCTCGCGAGGTGGAAAAACCGGCGCCTGACGGTTAGAGCCTATTATGGACTCTTGGGTAGGCGCGCGGGCTGGAAACCCACAAGCGGAACCCCAGCGACGTGACCGACGAGGAATGGGCGTTGGTGACCCCCTATCTGACGGTGATGGACCGGGCCGCCCTGCAGCGGCGCCACGACCTGCGCGAAGTCTTGGACGGCCTGCGCTTCATCGTGTGCACCGGCCTGCAGTGGCAGCCGCTGCCCCACGACCTGCCGCCCTGGCCGGCGGTCTACCAGCAGACCCGGTACTGGCTGGCCGCCGGCGTCTTTGAAGCGATCATCCACGACCTGCGCGCGCTGCTGCGACTGGCCGAGGGCCGCGCCCCGGAACCGACTACGATGATCTTCAACAGCGGGACAGTGCGGTCGACTCCTGAGAGCGGGACGCGCGCCGGCTACGACGGGCGCAAGCGGCGCAAGGGCTCTAAGGCGCACGCCGCAGTCGACACCCTCATCCACCTGCTCGCCCTGCGCGCCACCCCAGCCGACGCGGAGGACCGGGAGATGGTCAGGGTGCTGACCGAAGCGGTCCACGCGGCGACCGGAGAGCATGTCGAGGTGGCGTTCGTCGACCAGGGCTACAACGGCAAGGCGCCGGCGGTGGGGGAGGCGCACGGGATGCGGCTGGAGGTGGTCAAGCTGTCGGAGGCCAAGCGCGGCCTTCGCCTGGCCGAGCCGCTTCCGGCCCCTGGCTCGCGACCACGGACGACTGCTGACAACGCTGGCCGGCTCCTATTACCTTGCCTCGCCTTCACCCTGCTCGCCGTGCACCGCGTCCTCCCGCTGCTCTGAGCTACATAATGGGCTTCAGAGGCCCTGGCAACGGGGACTGGTTTACCGATTGCTCATGAGGAGGACGGATTTTCCGGCGGGAGCTGCTTGAGCGTGTCGCTAATCCACGCCCAGCCGACGAGGCCGCGGACGCGCTCCGGGTCGGCGGCCGATGCTACTAACTCCCTTTCGACGGTGGCGATCTTCTCGGCGAGCGTAGCGTACACCAACCCTTTGAGGATCGCCCACCACTCCAGAATGACCCTCTGGGCCGGGTTCAGCTCCGGCGCCGCTGGCGGCTGGGTAACCAGCAGCACTCTAGCGTCCCGCACCATCCCCGCGCGGTGCGCGGGTGCTCCGTCCCAGAGCAACGCGGCGATCACCGCCATCTGCCATTCCACCACCAGCGGCTGCCCTCGCCCAATGCCCGCCTCCTGATTCCCGCCATTATCCGCGCTTCTTCAGGTTAGCCTTTGGTATTATTTCTTGTTCGACTCCATCAGCTCGACCCTGTGTGCGTACCGCGTCCCAGCCTCGTACGGCTCGGACCACCTGTCCGCGGCCCGAATGATCTTGTGACGGACCATGTCGTAGAAGGAGAGGGCATACTGGTTCCGTCCCTCGATGCGGATACTCACCGGGAACGCGAGCACGTCGCCGCCGACGCTCACCCGTCGGATTTCAACCGTCCAGTTCCAAGGGGTAGTTCCGGTTGACCATGAGGAGTTTGGACCGGCGGCCGATCCATGCGCGCGACTGGAGCCGCTGACAGACGAAATCGTCGTGCAGCAGCGCCCCCGCCGCCTCAAATGGGCGTGCGTCAAACGCATACCTCAGGCGCTTGACGACATCGCGATTCTCATTCTTGCTCGACTACATGCCTCCATGTCGCTCTCGCATCGTCACCGGGCGAGCGGACGAGCTATTCGGGCGAGATGCACCATACCCTGACAGTCGGGTCATGCTGGACGGTCGGCGGGGATCGTCTAACCAGCACGATTTGTCGTCATCCCGGAAGCAGGGGCGCCACGCGCACGCGCCTATGCCCCCTATGAAGGAATGTTGGGGTGACGGTTACGACGGTGCGCCGGCCGATGGTGCGGCCTACGCGGTCCCAACGGGCGGCACGATTCACGCCTCCTCGTCGAGGAGGCGGAGCATCTCCCGGGCTGCAGCCTCGTCAGTGATCAGGACGTTGACGAGGCCCGAGCGGACCGCGCCGAGATTGGCCAAGGCCTTTTGGGTGCCCCAGCTCACGCCAACGCGAAGGGGGATGCCGCGCATCACCTCGCCGCCGACGGCCACCGTTCGGTCGTTCAGTTCTAGGGAGCACAGGGAGCCGTCCAGGGC
>JALYMD010000539.1 GCA_030773875.1 Chloroflexota bacterium
GTTCAAGATCGTCAAGCCCGCCCACCTGCCCGCGACGCAGGAGGATCTGGACGCCCAGGAAGATCTGCTGTTGCGGATCCACCGCCAACTCGAGCGGACGACGACGACCATCAACCGGATGCGCGACCTGCGGGCCCAACTCGACGGGTGGGCTACTCGAACCCGGGAGCGCGAGGGGACAGCGAATGTGGCGGCCGTCGCCGAGGCGCTGCGCGACAAGGTGCTGGAAGTTGAAAAGACGCTCCTGGTGCCGGACCTGCGTCCCGGCTGGGCTGACAACCTGAACGAGGGAGTCCGGTTGCTGGAGAAGCTGGCCGGGTTGCGGCCCGTGGTGGCCCTCGGCGACTACCGCCCTACGGACGCGTCAGAAGCGGTCTTTGCCGACCTGACAGGCCGGATCGAGGCGGAGCTTGCTCGCTTCGACGCGCTCCTCACCGAGGACGTGGTGGCCTTCAACGCGCTGGCATCAGGGGCCGGCTTGGGAGCGGTGATCGCGTCATAGTCGGCGTTCGACTGCATCGGCGGGCCTGCCGGTACGGTTGTTGCGCCACGCATGTGTCACGGACCGAAGCCGGGGGCCGTGGTTGGGCCCCCGGCCCGGAACGCGTTTCGCAAGAGTGAGGACGGGAGGCGAGAAGCGGCATGGCGAACTCCAGCGACGACCGCGACAACGGATCCGACCCGAAGGGGGAGCGCGGCGGCGACACCGGAAACCCGGAGCAGAAGGGCAAGGGGGCCCAGGCCGAGAAGGGCGACCAGCACCGAGAGAACCCGGTCCACAGCGGCCCGACCCGGCGCGGCTCCCAAGGAACCGACAGCGGCAAGAAGCACCGCTCCGGCTCGGACAGCGGCGGCTCCCAATAGTGGTTATCGCGTAAAGCACCACCCCGGACCGTGGAGCACGATCAGGGGTCGCGCCCGAAGCGCGTGCCTAGGTCGGCTTGTTCGCACCCTGGGACGCGCGGCCACGAGCGGCACGGCCGACCACGGCGTCGAGCTTGGAGGCGAACCGGCTCCGGTCGCGAGGCTGAAAGGCGGGCGGCCCCGAGGCCGGTAAGCCCATCGAGCGTAGGTAGGCGTTCAGGTCACGGGCGGCGAGCGCGTCGCCGATCCGGTTGGGGTTGAACTCGCTGCCCCGAAAGTCCAAGCAGGTCGCACCAGTCCGCATTACGCGCGCGGCAAGCGGCACGTCGGCGGTGAGCACGACATCCGCGCCGGTGGCATGCTCGGCGATCCAGTCATCGGCCGCATCGATCTCGCCACCTACGACGACCAACTCCACCCCCGGTTGCGGCGGCATTCGAAGCCGGGCGTTCGCCACCACCGCCACCGGCACACCGTAGCGGGCGGCCACGCGATAGACCTCCTCCTTGACGGGGCACGCATCCGCATCCAGATAGATCCGCATCTCGTTGTTTCCCGCGTCCGTCACCATCGCTCCTCCCTACCGATCCCTCAGCAAGAGCGGTTCCGGCAGCGGGGTGCCCGCCCTCACCGGTCCCACCAGTCACCGTGATCCCTCGTACCGTTCACACCTGTGCCTTGACACACCCGCAATAGTTGCCTAGAATCCCCCACAATTAGAACATATGTTCTATTTCATCGAGAGAGGACGAATCATGGACGGAACGAGCACGCCGCGTGGACGACACCGGAGCGGCGAGGATGTCTCCATCTTCAGGTGGGTGTGTCGCTGCCAGGATCCTCCTGTCCTCCTGGCCACCTACGATCCCGATGGTCGGGTCCACATCAAAGTGCGGGACCGTTACTGGCATGTGGTGGGCCAGGTTCAAGCCATCTGTCCTCGCTGCGGGGCGGACCATGTGCTGGACCTCCGCGGGACGGCTTCCATGGGCACGACCCGAAAGACCGGATAGGCAGCGCCGCACCCACCGAGATCATCACCCACGTCGTCCCCTTTCCCGTTTCAACCAGCACCGTAGAGCCTCCGAGCGCCGAAGCGCCGCGCCGGCCCAGCGGCCGGTTCTGGAGTCCGCCATGCCCGCGGACATCGTCGACGCCGACGCCCCACCTGCCGTGCCACGCGGTCATTGTCCCGGAGGTTCTCCCACGATGACCGATCTCAGCAAGCGCAACGGCGCGATCAACACGTCTAACATCGAATCACGTCGTGACCCAAATCATACGGCGAGGAAGGGGTCGAGCCGATGCTGGGATCAATGCGTTACTCAGCCCCATCTCGCCCCCGAAGTACAACCTCTGAAGGTCGAGGCTGAGATCAGTCCTGAGATCGATGGTGTGCTGTCGGCCCTAGCCCGCGCCGCCCGCGCTGGTGATCCAGATGCCCGCAACGCCCTCTACACCGTGCTGGAGGCCAAAATTCACCGCTTTGTCCGGCGCTATCGGGGTGGTTCGTGGGCTCTGCACCGGAGCTGGAGCGGCGACGATCTAGGACAGGAAGCCTTTCTAGTCTTCGCCGACCTCATCACCGAATGGACGGGAGAAGCGTCCTTCGCCCCTTACTTCCTTGCCCACTTCCCATGGCGGCTGCGGGACGCCGTCCGCCGACTCAACGGCAGGAGTCCATATCGCGGAATCGCCTTGCCGGTGCACGATCTTCTCTCCGACGACACCGCGGCGTCGGAAGCAGCAATCGCCATCCTTGAGGCGCTTGCCGCCAGCCTGCCCGAGACCAGCCGGGCTATTCTGCTCTGGCACGTCCGAGACGGCGAACGCTTCAACGCCATCGCCACATGTCTGGGGATCAGCCGCCGCACCGTTCACCGTCACTGGGAGGCCACGCTAGAGGATCTTCGCCGGTCCCTCCGAGCAGCATCCGGCTCGTCGGCCTCACACCCTCGGCCGATGCGCCGCCCCGGGACGCAGCAACCGGGGAACCTCCCTTAGGAGTCACCCCCTGCCCTTGCGCCGCAGGGGTTCGCCGTGCTGGCAACCTCATCGAACGCGGATCCAACCCCCGATGCTATACTTCGGGAAGTAACATGAGGCACAGGGCGGCCGGGCTCGTCCTCGTCGCGCCCGCTACTCGTCGAGGACAACCCCTGCCTGGGGTGAGAGGACGATCCGATGGCAAGTACGACCGTTTCCAGCCCGTCAGCGATGGCGCCGATGGGCGGGGATCTGCCCGCCACGGCCGACATCCGGCCGAACGTGATCGCCGCGCTCGGCGGCACGCCGTTGATCCGGCTGAACTCCGTTGCGAAGGGCATTCGCACCCCCGTCGTCGCCAAGCTGGAGATGCTCAATCCCGGCGGCTCAGTCAAGGACCGGATCGGGATCCGGATGATCGAGGAGGCGGAGCGCAAGGGCTGGCTCAGGCCGGGCGGCACCATCGTCGAGCCGACCTCCGGCAACACTGGTGTCGGCCTCGCCATGGCCGCCTGCGTCAAGGGCTACCGCTGCATCTTCGTGATGCCGGACAAGGTCGCGCCGGAGAAGGTCGCGCTGCTGCGCGCCTACGGGGCCGAGGTGGTGATCACCCCAACCGCCGTCGAGCGGGATTCGCCGGAGAGCTACTACTCCGTCGCCGACCGTCTCACCCGCGAAGTGCCGAAGGCGTTCCAGCCAAACCAGTACTTCAACCCGATGAACCCCCGCACCCACTACGAGAGCACAGGCCCGGAGCTGTGGCGGCAGACGGCCGGCAAGATCACCCACTTCGTGGCGGGCGTCGGGACCGGCGGCACCATCTCCGGCATCGGTCGCTTCCTGAAGGAGCAAAATCCGGCGATCCAGGTGATCGGCGCGGATCCGGAAGGCAGCATCTACACCACTCCGGATAACATCCACACCTACAAGGTGGAGGGCGTCGGCGAGGATTTCTGGCCGGGCACCTTCGATCGCTCCCTGGTCGACCGCTTCATCCAGGTCACCGATAAAGACAGCTTCCTCACCACCCGTCGCCTGGCTCGCGAAGAAGGGCTGCTTGTCGGCGGCTCGTGCGGCTTGGCCGTCTGGGCGGCGCTGGAAGCGGCGAAGGAGATCGACGACCCCGACGCGCTGATGGTGGTGCTACTGCCCGACAGCGGGCGCGGCTACCTCTCCAAGATCTACAACGACGACTGGATGCGGGAGAACGGCTTCCTCTCCCGCTTCAGCGAGCCCTCCCGGATGGCCAACCTGGTCGCGGAGCGTAAGGGCGACGTGCCGAAGGTGGTCGCCGTCGAGTGCGACGACACGGTCGAGCACGCCATCGACCTGCTGCGGGAGCACAACATCAGCCAGCTCCCGGTGGTCCGCGACGGCGCCTCCACCGTCACCCCGGATGGCGCAGGCCAGCCTGGTGCCCGTCCCGGCGCGATCGAGGTCCACGCCGTCGTCGGCTCCATCCAGGAGCGGACCCTGCTGGATCGGGTCTTCCGAACGCCGGAGGTGCTGGGTGCGAAGGTCAGCACCGTCATGGACGGTCCCTTCAGCCTGGTCGACGCCGAGGAGCCGCTGGAGCGCGTCTTCCCGCTCCTGGGCGACGCCTCCCCCGCCGTCCTGGTCCAGAACGAGGGGGTGCTCACCGCCGTGGTGACCCGCGCCGACCTGCTGGAGTTCGTCACCCACCACCGGAAGGATTCGCGCTCGTAAAGGAACGCGAGCGGATCGGCGCAGACGGACCAGACGGCCCGCAAGCCTGATCGCGCCCAGGACACAGGGAATTGCCGAAGGTCGTTCGTCGGCAGTCGAACGACGGTCGGGCGCAAACGAGAAGTTGACGTTGAGGCTCCGCTGAGCGCGAGCTGTTCACCGAGAAGCGGCGTGACGTCGCCG
>JALYMD010000540.1 GCA_030773875.1 Chloroflexota bacterium
GCCCCTGATCGGGCCGCCTTCTCGCATGTCCAGGACACCTCGGGCTCATCGGTCGGGCTGATGTGGTCAGCAGTCGGGCAGAACCGAAGTCCGACCCCTTGCGCGACATCGACCGCCCGGCCACCTGGGGGGTCATGGCGCGCGAGCCCGCCGGGCTGGTCGACACGGTGGCCCCGCAGCGTGGCCGCTGCTCACCGCTTCATGCGCGGATCGAGCACGTCCCGCAGGCCGTCACCGACGAGGTTGAAACCGATGACAACGAGGGTGATCGCCAGCCCCGGATACAGCATAAGCTGGGGGGAACGCTGGAAGAAGAGGCGGCCGTCGTTGAGCATCGTTCCCCATTCCGGGGTCGGGGGCTGAGCGCCAAGACCGAGAAAGCTAAGACCGGAGATAGCGAGCATCAGCGAGCCCAGCTCCAGCGTGGCCAGCACGATGATGGAGGGAATCACGTTCGGCAGGAGGTGGCGGAGGATGATGTGAGGCGCCGAGGCACCGACGCAGCGGGCCGACGCCACAAACTCGCGCTCCCGCATGCTCATCGTCAACCCACGGATCACGCGAGCGTAGTCCACCCACCAGATCGCGACCATGCCGATCATCACATTGCGCAAACTGGGGCCGAGCACCCCGACAATCGCGAGCGCGAGCACCAGGCTGGGGAAGGCGAGAAGCACGTCGACAAGGCGCATCAAGATGTCATCGATCAGGCCTCCGAGATAGCCGGCAACGAGTCCGACCAGGACACCGATCGACACCACCAGGATGGCTGCAAGGAACGCGGTTCCTAGCGTCCAGCGCGCCCCGTAGATCAAGCGACTCAGGAGATCACGGCCAAGGTTGTCGGTGCCGAGCCAGTGCTCCGCGCTTGGCGAGGAGAGGATGGCTCGGGCGTCCACGTCGGTAGGGTCGTGGGGGGCGACGAGGGGCGCGGCAACCGCGGCGAGAACGAAAAACATAACGATGATCAATCCGCCGACCGCAGTGCGCTCCTGCAAGAAGCGCCGGAGCAGCGTGCGCTGCTTCGGGGCCACATCCAGGCTCCGGGCACCCTGGCTGCCCCGAGGGACCGAAATGCGGCCAACCGACACCTCGCTCATAGGTTCCCCAAGCCGGTCAGCGGGCGAGCCGGACGCGCGGATCCAGCATCCCGTACGAGAGATCCACGATCAAATTGATGATCAAGAAGACGCTGCCCATGAAGATGACGAAGCCTTGGATGACGGGGTAGTCGCGGTCGAAGATGGAATCCAGGACGAATTTCCCGATGCCGGGCCAGGCGAAGATCGTTTCCACGATCACGGCCCCGCCGAGCAGCCCAGCGAAGCGAAGACCGGCGACGGTTAGCACGGGGATCAAGGCGTTGCGCAACGCATGTCCGAGAATCATGGCGCGGGCAGAGAGCCCCTTGGCTCGACTGGTGCGAATGTAATCCTGTCCCAGCACCTCAAGCATCTCCGAGCGCGTCAGCCGCATCAAGCTCGCGATACTCGCCAGCCCGAGCGTCGCCGACGGCAGGACAAGATGCTGCCAGGTGCCCTGTCCTGCCACCGGCAGCACCTTGAACCGCACCGCAAACGTCAGGATCAGCAGATACGCGACCCAGTAACTCGGCATGGCCGCCGAAAAGAGGGCGAGAACGCGGGACAGGTGGTCGATCGGCGAGTTCCGCCAGACCGCGGCCATCATCCCCAGCGGCAAAGCCACCAGAATGGCCAGCGCCAGGCCGAGGGCCGCGATCTGGAGGGTGTTTGGGAACCGATCGAGCAGCGCCCGCATCACTGGCTCCCCGGTCCGGTAGGACGTGCCCAGGTCGCCCGTGACCGCGTTTCCCAGCCAGCGAAGATAACGCTCGAAGATGGGCGCGTCGAGGCGCAAGTCATCCCGAGCCCTTGCAACCTCCTCGCCGGTTGGCTGACGGCCTAGGTCGCGCTGAAGCATCAACCGGGCCGGATCCCCGGGCGTTAGATTGGCCAGCCCGAAGGCCACCAACGAGATGCCCAGCCAAACCGGGATCAGGTAGATCAACCTGCGAAAGAAGTAGCGCGTCACGGCAACCCGTCTATCCAGTCACGGACACGCTCGTCCAGCGC
>JALYMD010000541.1 GCA_030773875.1 Chloroflexota bacterium
GTTCTTGAACTGGACGTAGTTGGCGCCCGACCCGGTCTCAACCGGGATCATAGAGCTATGGAGGCGCGAGGTGGGGTCGGGATCGCTTTGGATGGCGTTATCCCAGGCCACCATCAGCGTGTCGAACTTGCCGGCCGGCACGTCCTCGGTCCAAAGCGTGGAGGCCGGCCGGTTGTCGATCGTCATCTCGACGCCGATGTCCTTGTACGCTTGCTGCAGGATGAGCTGGGCGCTCTCACGTAGCTGGTTCCCTGCACTGGTCGACATCGTGAAGGCCAGCCGGACGCCATCCTTTCCCCGCACACCGCCGTCGCCCGGGACGAAGCCGGCCTCGTCGAGGAGGGCCTTCGCCCGCTCCAGGTCGTAGGGATAGGTCTTGACTTCCGCGTTGTAAGCCCAGTGGGTTGGGGGCAGGTAGGTCAGCGTCGGGTTCTCGAGGCCGTAGTAGATCGTGTCGATGATCGTCTGGGTGTCCGTCGCGTGGTAGAGGGCCTGCTTGACCCGCTTGTCCTGGAACTGGGGCAGGGAGTTGTTGAAGTAGATGAACTCGACAAAGTTACTCGGCTTGCGGACCACGACCCGATCGGCCAGCTCTTCTGCCTCCTCAAAGCGATCGGCCTGGATGCCCTGGTAGTCCACGACATCGATCTCGCCGGTCTTGAACTGCGAGAAGAGGACTGGCACTTCCGGCACGAGCTTGACGATGATCCGCTCCAGCTTGGCGGGTCCACCATGGTAAGCGGGGTTGCGCTCGACGGTCAGGTGGTCGCCACCGACATGCTCCACAAACTTGAACGGCCCAGTCCCGACCGGCGCCGCCGTGTTGAACGGGGCAGTGTTGATGTCCGCCGCCTGCTCCAAGATGTGAGCTGGGATCACTCCCGTGACACCGCTGGTCCACAAGGTCTGGAAGGGAGCAAACGGCTCCTTGAGCTTCATGACGACGGTGTACTCGTCGGGCGTCTCCACTGAAGCGACCTTGTCGTGACCGGTGCGCGACCGGACGGCAACGCTCGGGTTCATGATCGTCTCCCAGGTGAACTGCACGTCCCGGGAGGTGAAAGGCTGACCGTCGTGCCACTTGACGTCGTTGCGCAGCTTGAAGGTCCAGGTCAGACCATCGCCGGAGACGCCGCCGTTCTCCGCCGTTGGCACCTCCGCCGCCAGATTCGCGACATAGGTTCCGTCCGGGGTCAACTTCATCAGGCTGTCGAACATCAAGACTTCCGGCAGCGTCTCGATGCCCGTGTTCGCGTAGAGCACGGGGTTGAAGTTGACGGCCTCCTGGGACGAGCCGACGATTAACTCGCCGCCCTCCTGTGCTCCCACAGCAGAGCTGCGGAGAAGTCCACCGGGAAGCCCCGCCAACGCCATCGCCCCGAGACCGAGCGCTGCGGCACGCTTCATAGCGTCCCGGCGGGTCATCTCGCTGCCTAAGAGCACGTCGGTCAACGCATTCACCTGGCGATCGCGACCCATCGCTCTCCTCCTCACCGATGCCTCTCACGCCGCCTCGTGGTCGGCGCTCTGGGAAGGTGTCATTGTAGGCGAGCCAGTTGGGCGCCGCGCGCAGGCGTGGCTGCCGCAGCTACCGGCGGCGCTGGTGCGGATCGAGAGCGTCGCGCAGGCCATCGCCGACGAAGTTGAAGGAGAGGACGGCGAGCGTGATCGCCACACCCGGCAGAATGGCGAGCCAGGGCGCGCGCGTGAAGAAGTCTTGGGCGTTGTTGAGCATGATGCCCCAGCTGGCTTGCGGCGGCTGGATCCCGTAGCCGAGGAAAGAGATGTAGGACTCGGCGAGGATGGCATTGGCTACGTTGAGGGTGGCCGCGACGATGATCGGCGCCATGCCATTCGGCAGCAGCTCACGCAGCATGATCCGCGGGGCAGAGGCGCCGAGCGCGCGAGCGGCGGTCACGAAGTCCTGCGCTTTGATGGAGAGGAACTGGGCGCGGACAATGCGGGCCACCTCCATCCAGGCGGTAGCCCCGACGATCAGGGTGATCGAGAGAACTGATGGGCGGACGAACGCTGCCAGCACGAGGAGCAGGTAAATCGTCGGGAAGGAGAGGAAGACATCGGCGAGGCGCATGAGGATGGTGTCCACCAGGCCGCCGTAGTAGGCGGCGACCACCCCGACGAGGGAGCCAACGACAATCGTGACGATCATGGCCGCAAAGCCGACGGTCAGCGAGACACGGCCCGCGTAGAGCAGGCGGCTGAGCACATCGCGCCCGACCTCATCGGTGCCGAGGAGGTGGCTAGGGCTGAATGGTGCCTGGTGGCGCTCAAGCGGGTTGACTCGATTGGGGTCGTACGGCGCCAGCACCGGGGCGAGTGCCGAGGCCAGAAAAAGGGCGACGATGACGAGAAGCCCGGCCAGCGCGAGCCGGTGCTGGGCGAAGCGGCGTGCTACCCGGCGCCCGAACCCCTCATGCGCTCCGCGCCGTTCCCCGGCTGCGACCAGCGTTGCGGCTCCCGTTTCCGCCACGAGTTGACCACTCCTCCTGCTCAGCTCGCCCGGGCCGTGCCTACCCTGTCCGGATCTTCGGGTCGGCGATGCCCAGCGCGATGTCGGCAAGCAGATTACCGATGACGACCAGGAAGGCGGTGATCATGAGCAGCGCCATCAGCACCGGGTAGTCGCGATAGGTCAGCGCGTCGAGGAACAAACGGCCCATCCCTGCCCAGCCGAAGACACTCTCAGCCACGAGAGCGCCGCTGAAGACGGCCGGCAGTTGCACGCCCGCCAGGGCAATGATCGGCAGGATGGCGTTGCGGAGCACGTGACGCCGGAGCACGGTGCCACGAGGGAGTCCCTTGGCGTGGGCGGTCCGCACGTAGTCCTGGCCGGTGACATCGAGGATGCTGGACCGGAAGTAGCGGCTCCACTGCGCGGTCAGGACGAGGCCAAGCACGGAGGCGGGAGCGACGAGATGGTGCAGCCGGTCGATGAGGCCCCCTCCGCCCCGGCCGAGCGACTGATACCCTCCGGATGGGATCCAGCCAAGCTGCTCGGCGAAGACGAAGATGACCATCAGCCCGAACCAGAAGGTCGGGATAGACAGCGTGACGAGCGCGCCGGTGGTGGCCAGATAGTCGAAGATGGAGTACTGGCGCAGGGCACCGAGCGCCCCGATCGCGAACCCGAGCAGGATGGCAATGGCATAGGACGCGCCCATCAATTCGACCGTGGCGGGGATGCGCTCGACGATCAGGTGGCGCACCTCGGCACCGCCGCGGAAGGAGTTGCCAAAGTCCCCGGTGAACATGTTGCTCGCCCAGGTGA
>JALYMD010000542.1 GCA_030773875.1 Chloroflexota bacterium
CGATCGGGATGCCGAACTTGGCGGCGTGGCGCATCAGGCGATCGGCCTTGCGGTACCCCTCCGGTCGGACCATGCCGAAGTTCCGAGCGATGTTCTCCCGGGTGTTGGTGCCCTTCTGGTGACCGAGGACGAGGACGGTTCGCTGGCCGAACCGGGCCAAGCCGCCGATCAAGGCATGGTCATCGCCGAAGGCCCGGTCGCCGTGCAACTCAACGAAATCGGCTGTCAGCTCGGTCACGTAGTCGAGGGTGTGGGGCCGCTCCGGGTGGCGCGCGATCTTGACACGCTCCCAGGCGGATCGCCGTGGAGGCTCGGTTCCATTGCCCTCCGGCCCGAGGACGACTGACGGGGAAGGCGCGGCGAGGACTGATTCCTGGTCGGGGCTGATCATCCGTCAGTGCCTGCCAGCGCCGGGATTGGGGCGTTCGCGGCGGAGGCCAGGATGGGCAAGTGTTCCGCCTCGGATGCGTCTTCCGTAGATGCCGGCGTTACCGCATCCCGGGCTCGCTCGTAGTGAGCGAGGAGAGCGACAAGGGTCGAGCGGAGCGTGGTGCGCTCGACGATGAGGTCGATCATCCCGTGGGCCAGCAGGAACTCGGCGGTTTGGAACCCCTCCGGCAGCTTCTGCTTGGTGATCTGCTCGATGACTCGCGGGCCGGCAAACCCAATGAGAGCGCCAGGCTCAGCCATCACGATGTCGGCAACGGTCGCAAAGCTGGCAGTGACCCCACCGTAGCAAGGATCGGTGAGCAGGGCCAGGTGCGGGACCCCACTCCGGGCGAGGCGGTTGAGGCTGGCGACTGTCTTGGCCATCTGCATCAGGGAGAAGAGGCCCTCATGCATCCGGGCGCCGCCGGAAGCGGAGATGGTGACAAGCGGGTGTCCGTGTTCGGCGCTGCGCTCCACGGCCCGGACCAGCTTCTCCCCGAAGACGGAGCCCATGCTCGCGCCGAGAAAGGCAAAGTCGCAGACGGCGAGTCCTACTTGGTGGCCGCCGATGCAGGCACGGCCGGTCAGGAGTGCTTCCGAGACGCCGCTCTTGGCCTGGGTCTGATGCACCTTGCGGTCGTAGGGGCCGCTGGCGTCGACGAAGGCGAGGGGGTCCTCCGGTTTGAGGTCCGTGTCCCACTCGCGGAAGGAGCCGTCATCGGCCAGGAGAAAGATGCGCTCCCGGGCGCGGAGGCGGAAGTGGTAGGTGCATTTGGGGCAGACGCGGGCGTTGTCGCGGAGTTCTTTGGAGTAGAGCAACTCCTGGCAGCGGGGACATTTGACCCAGAGATCCTCCGGGATCTGCTGCTCCGGCCGCTCGTCGTCGGGAAGTAGCGGCTGGAACTTGCCCTGCCGGTGAAAAAAGCTTCGCATCGGCGGTCCGTCCCTCGCCCTCTTTCCGTCGCCGCCCACGTGGTGCGGCGTCACGCCTTGGCGCCGAAGGCTGGACCTTCGACCGGCCGCGTCCCCCATCCGTCTGCGGCCCGTGGCGAGAGCGACAGCATACGCGAGCGCCCAAATCGGTTCAAGCGCAATCAACCTGGCTCGTCCCGGAGGATGGGGAAGAAACCGACGGTCGGCATCGCTGTGCGGAAGGGCTGGCCTACGGAGATCATCACCCGCGGTGAGTCATATCCGGGCCGGGATCGGCTTTCTTTATGAGGAAGAAGGCACGTTGGGGAAAGCCCCCGAGCCGCCGTGGCCTCGCTCCAGCATGCGAACCGGGGATCGCCGGGCGAGCAGCCCGTCCCTGTGCGACGGCACGCACCCTCATCTGCATGGCTTCACAATGAGGGTGCGTGCCCGGGTTGCAGGGCTGCGCTGCGTCGCGCGTGGCCGCCGCCCTACACAAGCACAGCCTGGACGACGAGGCGAGAATCGTACTCAACGCCATTGAAGGAACCGGTGCAGGTGATCAGCGTCAGTGTCCCTCCACCGCCGATGACGGCCTCCGCGGGAGTGCTCGCCGAGACGGACCAGACGCCGGTCACCACGTAGGTCGCGCCGGTGCCATCCGGCCCAACCACGACGATCTGCTCGCCCCCGCCGAGGGCCCCCAAGCTGGCAAAGACGGCCGGCCCCACGGTCCAGTAGTCGACGTGGCCGGCCATCACGACACTGCCTCCCCCGCCGGGGGCGCCGAAGTCGGGGTACCACCCGACCGCGTACGGGTCCTGAGGGTTGCCCATGACGCCGCCGCTGATCCCAAGGTACTCGATCCCGGCGTTGACCCCGATCGCAGGGATGGCAACGCTGACCGGCGTAAAGGCCCCAGCTGACGGCGGGACCACACCAGTCGTGGCAGCTGGAGCCTCCACCGGCACACCGGCCTGGGCAGCCGAGGCCTCCACCGGTATGTCGGGTTGGGCAGCGGGTGCGTCCACTGACGCGTCGGCTGCGGGGGTCATGCTGGAGAGCAGCGTATCGGCTCCGCCGCAGGTGGCCCAGAGGCCGGCCTGCGCCGCCTCTGCCTTTTCCTGGGCCGCCTGGATCCGATCGACGCGCTTAGTGTCGCGCGGGGTGGTGGTCAGGACCCCGTGCCCCTCCTGCACGAGAATCTCGTTGGCGAGGTGCGCTTTTCCGTCCTCCTTGCCCTTGAACCAGACGTAGCTGACGCTCTGAGCGCGGCGGTCCCACTTGGAGGTGTCTCCCTCCAGGTAGACCGTGCGGCGCTTCGGCAGCATGGTCTCCAACCGCTGCTTCGCTTCCGCGCCGTGGCACTCGACCAGGCTCTTCGGGACGCGCGTCTCCGGCGCGTCGACCAGGAGGAGCCGGACGGTCTTGCGCTTGCCGTCCTGCTCGACGCGGATCGTGTCGCCATCGAGCACCCTAAGGACTGTGGCACGGGTGGCGCCGACGGGGATGCGTGCCTCGGCGGCTAGGGCAGATGTCGGCGCCGTGAGGGCGGGAATGACAGAGAGGACCAGGGATAGGGGGAGGATCATCGCAGCGACGAGGTGGCGCATGGGCAGGGATCTTTTCGTGATGCGGTACTGGGACAATCGACAGACCGTCATCCGGTCAACCTTCCTACCCTATAAGTTAAGATGCTGGCAATCCAGCGGCGCGGCACCGGGTATGGAGCGGTCGACCCGGCTTCCCATGGGTGGCCTGTGTCGGGAACGCCAGGATACGTGAGTGCTGGGACGGGTTCAAGCGATGCCAGCGGATCGTGGAGCAGAAGGCAGCCAAGGGCGGGTCGATCAGGGACACTCGCCCGCGCCCCGGCACGATGCCGCTGTGAACCTCGGAGATGCCGCGGTCGGGGTAGGGCACCGAGTAGAGCAGCGAGAAATCCTTCTGCTGGATGTCAGCCGGTGCCGGGCCGTCGATCTCACGCGGAAAGCCGTACTTGCCGATCGCCTCGACCTCGTTCCACCCCGGAGGGTTCCGGCCGGCGGAGGTGCGAGGCGATGATCTAGGCGGCGTTCGAGGTGTCCGTCCTTTGCCGATTGGTCCGATCCGCGCACGTCGTCAACACCCTCCGAGAACCCATCATCAACACGCGTTGTAGGGGAAATCACCTAAAGCCTTTGAGGAGGGAAACCCCCTACGCCTTGCCTTGACCACGACCATGCTGCCTAGGGTGTGTCTTCAAACGGGCAACCAGAGCCGGATGGCAGCGAGGGTGAGCAAGGCATGGTAGGTCTCCTCCAGTTTCTCGTACCGGGTAGCGATGGCCCGGTGCTGCTTGAGCCGGTTGATCG
>JALYMD010000543.1 GCA_030773875.1 Chloroflexota bacterium
GAGCGCAACCGCGTCGAGCACGCGCTGCGAACCGCCCTGCGGGTGGTGGACGCCGGCTGAAGGAGTAGCGCACTCGACCCCTAGATTTGGCGCCGGCACGCCCCGGGAGGGCCGTGCGGGCGGCGACGGTGTTGCCCCTCAGAGCGCCGTCCGCGGAGATGCCGGACCCCGCCCCGCGCCGGACCGACCGGCGGGTCACGGGGCCGGGCGCCACGGATCACTACCACCAATCCCGATCCGGGTCCGACTCCGAGTGGGAATCCTGGCCCCACCCCAGCGCGGCAAGGTCCAGGGGCAGGAGGGCCAGGATGGTGAGGGGAAAGAAGCTCAGCGTCCCGACCATGAAAAACCTCCAAACGGTGTTTGGTCGTCGCCGAGACGTCCGTTGAACTTGCTCCAGGTTGTCGAGGACGAGGAGGCCCTTCCCTCCTTCCAGAAAGTCGCGGAGGCGCTCTCCCGGCGTTCGGATGCCCAACTCGCGCGCTCCGGCATGGCGGCCACCGAGGGCAGCACGAGGCCAGGGTCGGCTACCGCGGCCAGAGGCACAAACGTGACGCCGCCCGCGAAATCGCCCTCCAGATCGGCTGCGATTTGAAGAGCGAGACGGTTCTTATCGGCCCCAACGGGACCCGTCAGGGTCACCAGGCGTACGTTGTCACGACGGAGCAGGGCCCGGACGCTCTCCCGTTCGGCTGTGCGGCCAACCAGGGAGGTGAGGGGCATCGGCAGGGAGCGCCGGCCAAGGGAAGGGTCCGACGTGATGCGACCTCAACGTGGCCCCATCATGGCCCCCACGGGTCGGACCGTCGACCTTTCACCCCAATCCAGCCATTCCTATCACGCGCGGGGGCAACCCGGCCGCGCTGAAGAGGGGTCACCGTCCTGAAGAACATCGCGCAGCTTGAGCAGATCCAGCGTGAGCTCCCCCGCTGCCAGGCGCTCCATCAAATCGGCCTCCTTCTCGACCCTTTGCCGTGCCGCCTCGATCACTTCCGCCGCGCGCTCATGGGGGATGACCACCACCCCATCGTCGTCGGCGATCACGTAATCGCCCGTGCGTACTGGCACGCCGCCGCATGTAATGGGCTCGCCGATGGCGCCCGGCGTGACCTTGACTGTGCCCAGGATGGACACACCCCGTGCCCAGACGGGAAAGCCCCGCCGTCTCTGAGCGACGCTGTCACGCACGCCGCCGTCGATGATCAGCGCCTGGATGCCGCGCGCCTGCGCTGCCACCGCGAGCACCTCCCCCCAGTACCCCGCGACGTGCCCGCCTGCGTCGACCACGAGCACATCGCCCGACTCGGCTGCGGCCACGGCGCGGTGGATCGCCAGATTGTCGCCCGGGTGGCAGCGTGCGGTGAAGGCCCGTCCCGCCACGCGAGCCCCGGCCGCGACCGGCTTGATCGCGTGATCGACGGCCCCAATCCGCCCCCCGGCCTCGTGCAGGGTGGCCGGGTCGAATTCGGCGAACTGGTCAACCGTTGGATCGGAACGGGTCATCCCGGTTGTCATAGCTCTCCTCATCTCTTGCGGCCGCTCAGACTGAACTCGAGGCGGGCCAAGGCAACAGGCGGCTGGGGCACGTGTGATTATCCATCGAAGATGGAGGCTGGCCCCGATTGTCCCAGTGGCCGATCCGTTTCTACAGGATCCTGGTGAAAGACACGAACCTGCACCCCTATCCGACTTGCGCTACGGCGTTCCTCACCTATCCGACCGACTCCTCGGTGGGGGAAGCCGGAGCCAAAGCTAGCCAAAGGAGAACCTGCCCCGCGCATTCTTCCCTCAGATGCACCCCCTGTGCCCCCGAGATTGGCGCCATAGGATTTTCCCAGCCGGGGGTCGTGGTCAACACCTGGGAGCGGCTGGTCAATGTCGCCGCGAAGAAACAAGCGGAAGGCGGTGGATCGGCCCTCACGCACGGCGCACTCCCAAGAAGTGGGCCTGCGCAACGTCGGTACTGAACTGGAGTGGCGTCGACTGGTGGTGCAGAAAGGGGCTCGCTCGGTGGCGACTGAAGACGTGGGCGGGGTAGGGAGACAGCGGAAGGCAGATGAGAGGCGGGCATCACACCGCCGAAGCGGCGGGACCATGGATCCGCGGGCACGGGCACGAAGTTAGCCGCCGAGCGTTGATCGGGCGGGCAGCGAGGGGCGCAATGCGCGTCGTTGCCTGCCCAATACGGAGCGGTCGAGGTTACTCGACGTGCATGGTGCCGAACATGCCGGCCGCTTCATGGCCGGGGACATCGCAGAAGTAGTAGTAGTCCCCGGCGGGGGCGTTGACGGTGATGGTCTGGCGCTGCCCCGGCGGGATATCGACGTCGATGCCGAGGTTGGGGACGTCCGGGTTGTTGTGGTCGGTGACCGAGAAGTTGTGGAGGGCGGAGCCGTTGTTGGGCAGGTGGAGGGTGACGTCGGTGTTGGCGGGGATGGAGAACTCGTTGGGGTTGAAGTCGATGTCGACGGACTCCACCGTCACCTCCGCTGGGGCCGCTCCTGCACCCGCAGCCGGAGCCTCACCGGAGGTCGGCGTCGCACCGGCGGTTGGCATAGTAGCCGGGGGAGTGAGGTAGATGACCACATTCGTCCATCCGGGCTCCGCCGGGTTGAGCAAGGCAACCCCTCCGTACCCCGAATCGTTGTGCTCACCCAAGCCAATCATGACCGTGTCGCCGACGCGAGTTCCGCCAACGTTGCCACAGGCAATAATGGTCGCGGCATCCTCTGGACTCCTGCCGACGGCGATCGCCCGCGGAGCGGCCAGGACTTGGTCCAGGGCGACCGGCAGTTCGGTGATGCTCTGGAGCACGGGAACCGCGGAGGGTGGTCCCACGATCTCGCCACCTTGTTGATTACCGGGATCCGAGTTGACAATCCCGACATCCGCGAGCGGAAACACGATCTGGCCCAGGCTGGCGCACGAACCCTCGAATAGAGCAGCCGGGTGGATGCGGCTCGTCGGGTCAAGGGCGTCGACGGGTGTACTCTCCTGTTTGGCGAAGGCCTCGCTCCGGATGGCGGGCAAGCCGACCCCGAGGGCGATGGCCGCGCCCGCGCTAGCGATGAAGGCACGGCGGGACGTGAAGCCAGTCCGCTCGTGAACAACCTCGTTGCAGTTCATGGTGACCTCTCTCCCGTATCCCTGTTCCTGCGCGATGCGTACCGATTGGCGCCGCTTCGGGGTCCATGCCGTCTGAGGGCGAGACCGCCAAGGCGGCTGAAGACCACGAGCATGGAGGCGACGGAGACGATCCCGAGCCCTGCTAAACTGAAGGCGGCGGGTACCCTTCGTCGGCTATCAAGAATTCGCCTATGCGGTTCGGCATCCCACCATCCTCCTGCTCATCTGTGACCTTGGAGCGCCGGAGGCAGCGATGATCCTGCACCCCAGGGCGGCTCCACCTCCAAGGGTATTGGAGGAAAGTGAACCGGGCGGTGACGAGCGGTAAACGTTTCGGTGGTGGGCGGTGAACGACCGTGAACAGGTTCCCGGTGGGGGCGAAATACGTGCACGAATGGGCATCGTCACCGCTTCCGGCAGGCGTCACACCGCGAGCAGCAGCGCAGCGTAGGCGCTGGCCGCGACGGCGAAAGCCCAGAATTGGCTCTCCCGCTCCTCCGGCAGCTCCTCTTCCACGAGATTGAGGACGACGCCGCCGGCAAGGAACGCCAAGAGCGGGGCCAGCGCCGCCTCGAAGATCTCTTCGGTGAGGCCAATGGCCCAGCTGGACAGGAGTGCGGCGCTGAACACCCAGCGACCGATGCTGCCGTAGGCCCTCCTGTAGTGCTTCAGCAGGCCAAAGTCGGTGACCACGAAGTGCAGCGCCATGGCCAATGCGAAGAACGCGAGGATCTGGAAGAGACTCTCCTCCCCACGCTGGTGGAGCGTGCCCTCAATCAGCGCGTTGTAGACCCCAAACGAGGCGACATGCCGCCAGAAAACACCCGAGCAGTTGTCGCCCTCGCCTCTGGTGGCACGTTGGCGCCGACGGGAGGTACGCCCCGCTCGATACCGTAGAAGGTAGCGAGACCCAGGAGCGCCAAGAGGTAGACGTGATTCTCGAGGCCGCTGAACCGCTCGCCCGCAGCCTCCGCGACGGTCTCCTGCGCCTCGCTTAGATCAGGCAGAAGATGGACGAAGACGTAGGCGGCGGAGACGCCGCCAACCATCGAGAGCCAGGTGCTACGCGGCTTTCCGCAAGGAAGCGCAACTTCCCGCCGCCGACGTCCACGAGTGCCAGAGCGGCAACCGCCAGGAGGGAGGCGGAGGAGGTCGTGGAGTAGTTCCTTCCTTATCCATTGCTTGAAATTCGCATCCGCCTTGACGACGATGACGCGCATTCACCGCTGGGCGACGCAACGCCAGCCACGGCGGGATGACCTCATCCAGCCTGCTTGGTGCGGTTCGGCAGGACGCTCGCCCCCCGATCTCCGTGCCGGAGTTAGCGACTCCTCGGCCCCGTCCCCTGGAGCGGTAGTTCGCCGAGCGTCACAGGGAGTCTCAGCTCTTCGCCGCCACGGTGCACGATCACGTCCACGGTGTCGCCTGGCTTGTGCTCGAACAACCGCTCGCTGAACGAGTTCTCTTCGTCGACCCGCTGGCCGTCAACCGCCAGGATGAAGTCTCCTTCGCGCACACCGGCCTGTGCGGCTGGCCCGCCGGGCGCCAACCGCCGGACATACACACCATGGTCCACGGGCAACCCGTACTGACTGACGAGTTCCTCCGTGATCGGCACCAAGTCGACCCCGATCGCCGGGTAGGCAACACGGCCTTCCGTGATGAGTTGTTCGGCGATCTTGGCGACGGTATTCGACGGAATGGCAAAGAAGAGCCCCTGCGCGGGGATGCCCTGGTTCGTTTCCGGAATCCCCAGGGTGTTAACCCCGACGACCTCCCCCGCGAAGTTGAACAGGGGCCCGCCCGAGTTGCCTGGGTTGATCGCCGCGTTGTGCTGTATCAGGTTGCTGTATCCGGGTTCACCCTGGTTTGGGGCACCGGGGAAGTCGCGCCCAAGGGCGCTGACGATGCCGTCGGTGACGGTGTTGGTGAAGGACCCTAGTGGCGAGCCGATCGCTAAGACCGGCTGTCCCGGCTTCAAAATCTCAGAATTGCCGAAAGGAACGGTCGCTGGGATACCGCCCTCGACGCGGACCACCGCGAGATCGCTGAGTGGGTCGGCGCCAACCAGGCTAGCTGGCCGCTTCTCACCGTCGGCGAAGATGACCTCGAAGCGGTCGCCGCCCCGCACGACGTGCTCGTTGGTGACAACGTGGCCCTGGCTGTCGACGATGAAGCCAGTGCCACGGCCGGCTTCCTGCGCCGGTGCCGAGCCGAAGCCGCCAGCCTGCTGCTCGTTGATGACAGTGACGACCGCCGGGCTCACTCGGTCTACGACCTCAACGGCGCTGGCAGGTTCCGCACGATCTTGGTCCGTCCGACCGGTTTGCTCCCCGCGCTCAGCCGGCACTGTCCCCGCTACGGCGGCTGCCGTTGGCCCACCATCTCTGGATTCGACAGGGATGCTTGTCGACGTTGCAGTCGGCAGATCTGCGCTGCCCGAATCGTTCTCCTCGCCTCCGCTGCAGGCGGCGAGCATGAGGACGAGCAGTGGTGCCAGGAGGAGGTGATGGCGGATGCGAGACATGCTTGCTCCTCTCGGCCGGGCGGTTCGTTCGGCCTTGCTGG
The DNA here is from genome assembly GCA_030773875.1 of Chloroflexota bacterium. Next base: position 5,695 of record JALYMD010000543.1, read on the forward strand.
CGTCCTAGGACACCGCCACCGGTGGCGCTGTCTGCTTCTAACCTAGCACCCCGCCGGTGAACATGGCGATGAGTGGTCGTGAACCTCGCGGTGAAGAACGGTAAATGCTGGTAAACGATGTCCATGGGATATCGGCTGGCTACCCCTGGATGAGAGCCGCTAGTCAAGCCGCAACCCTGCCTCGCCCCGCGGCACGGAGGCGTCTTTGCGAACTGGGTCATGGACGCGGATGCGTCGCCCAGCTTCACCCATATCGGTGGAAGCCGGCGAGGCATCCCCGCAGTGATTTGTGGATATCGCCAGATAGATCCGGCAGGCGCTCTGTGCTGATCCGGAGGCCCACCCAGACAACTCGTGAACGGGTCGCTCCCCGTGAGGTTGCAGGCGTCTTCGCGCCACCGATGCCGCTTCACCTCAGCGAGAAGACAATTGGCACCATCCTAGGCTCAGTGTTTGGGAGGCAGGCTCAATCCGCAGCTCTCCAAAGGTCCATCGATCAATGGGCCTCCCTTGCAGCGGCGGCAGCGAAGGGCCCGCCGATTGGCGACCCTTCGCCCCGGTGCCAGAGGTGTGATGCCGGAGAAGGAAGTCGATCAACATGCAGGGAGGCCGCTGGGATGATTACCCCAGCGGCCTCCGCCATCTGCCCGGCTGCTATGACACCGGGGTCGCCTCCACGAAGGATGTGGCTAGCGCCGTTGCGATGACCTCACCGACCGGCGTGCCGGCTCCTGGCGTCGCGGCTCCTGGCGTCCCGGTTGTGGCAGCATTCGGCGGAAAGATCACGCCGCAGACCACGCGCTCCCCGCTATTGCCAGCGGGATCGGTCTGCAAATCATCGGGGTTGGCGTGAATGACCAACGCGCTGCCGTCAGCATCGGCCAAGTTCGCGAGACTGAAGCTGTCGGTCGGGATCGACACAAAGACTCGACCGTTGGCGTCGGCCATGACGTTGCCAAGGTCGCCGGCATGAGCATCCGGATCCCCAAGTCCGCCATGCATCGTGCCGGCCGGGTTGAAGTGCCCGCCAGCAGAGGCGAATGGCTGATCGCCACCGGGGTCGCAGACCCCAGTCTCGTGGACGTGGATGCCGTGCTCACCCGGGGTCAGACCGTCAGCCGTGACTGAGACGTTAACCCCAGCGTTCTCGACCACCTCGCTGAACAAGGCACTGCCCACCTCAGTGCCCGCTCGGTCGATCAACGTCGCGGACACGGAGGTCGTGTCGCCCACGGCCGGCGTCCCAACCTCCGGTGTTCCGGTAGCCGGCGTAGCCTCCGTGCCTAGCGGCTCGACGGTGATGCGAGTGCCCTGCGCCGTGAAGGGTCCGCTGGTGAACTGGACAATCCCGTCCACGGTCATCGCCTCGATGACAAAGACCACGTTGAGGGTGTTCCCGGTGGTGTCGATCTCCGCCTCGGCCCGAACTCTCGTCGCGCCTGCAAAAGCGTCCCCCTCGGTCGTCGCCAAGCCGAGGGCCGTAAACGCCGCCGTCCGGTCGCCGGTGGCGGTCCATGCTCCATGTCGCCCCCCGGCGACATTTGAACTCACCACGGTTCCGTCGCCGGCAAAGGTGTAGAGACTGGGCGTCGCGTTGGCCACGTTCGGGAAGATGATCCAGGAGCCGACGAGCGGATGACCCATTTGGCTGAGCCCGTTCTCAGGTCCTACCACCGGTGTGCCGTCCTGTGCCCCGGTGCCGACGGTCCAGCCGGTGGCCAAGAGGGCGACCAGAACGACGGCGAGACCTGAAATCGTCATGCGCTTCATGGAACCCATCATCGGCCTCCCTGCTGCCGCGGCACGTCCGCTTTTGCCCGCGGATCACCAATACGGTGTGCCCCAAGCAACCGCGAAGCTGCGTCGGTGCCAGCGCGGCGACTCGGGACTCCGTCCATCTTGATCCTACCGGCAGCCAGTGAACCGCCCGGTGAACACTCGTGAATGGCTCAATGCAGAACGGTGAACGTGGGTGAACAGCCGAGGGAGGGGTGGTCCGACTGGGTGCGTCACAGGGGGCCGTCGTTGGGGATCGTGGTGGGGGTGAAGAGCCAGCACCGAGTGCGCCCCGTCGCGTGCTTCGGCGACAGCACCTGCAAGTCTTACGCTCGTGCTGCCGGATGACCTGCAGAAGTTGGACGCGCCTCTGCACTTGCGGCTAGGCGTCACCGGCATTCATGCCCCGCCCGAGCGATGTGTAGCCCGGTTGCTAGGAGCCAGTGACCCCCTCCGCTCTGGCCGCCACCACCGGCTCGTGAACGCGAGCCTCGGCGAGATCGACCCGCGGGGTGACTCGTTCGAGCCATGCCGGGAACCACCAATTCCACCGTCCCATGAGTTGCATCAGCGCCGGTACGAGGACAATGCGGACCAGGGTGGCATCCACGAAGATGGCAACGGCAAGTGAGAATCCCAGCGCCTGAATCTCCATCACCCGCGTGAACGTGAACGCCGCAAACACCGCCACCATAATGGCCGCAGCAGAGGTGATGACCCGGGCCGTGTGCTGCAGGCCGTGGGCGACGGCGATCTCGTTCACGCGGGTGCGCTCCCACTCCTCCTTCATGCGTCCCAGCAGGAACACCTCGTAGTCCATCGACAGGCCAAACAGGATGGTGAAGGTGAGCAGCGGCAGGTAGACCTGAGTCGTGCCGGGGGAGGTGAACTGGAAAAACTCCTCGCCGGCTCCTTCCTGGAACACCAACACCAGCATCCCGTACGCCGCGCTGATGCTGAGCAGGTTCATGATGATGGCCTTGATCGGGAGGATGAGGCTTCGGAAGATCACGGCCAGGAGCACGAACGACATCCCCACCACCAGCCCGCCGACGATGGGCAGCTTCTTCGCCGACTCGTCGGAGATGTCCACGATCTGGGCGGTCAATCCTCCGACGACGACATCCGCGCCTGCCCCGCCGCTCGCGCTCGGAACGATGGTCTCCCGGATGCGGCGCAGGAGCTGAATCGCAGCGTCCGTATTGGGCCGCGCGTGGGGAATGACCCTGATAACCGTGACATCGCGGCCTTTCCCAAAATTGACCAGGTCACTCAATGCCGATGTCGCTTGGGGGATCCGGGCCGCCGTCTCGAGCGTCGCGGTCGAATGGTTGCCGACAAACTGATCGAGGAGCTTCGTCACGGAGATGACTCTGGCGACGCCGCCTTCGGCTTCCAGCGCCGAGGTGAGCCGGGCGACGGTGGCCAAGTCGTTGTCGTTGAGGGGGCCATCTGGGCTCACCACGACGACTTGAATCGGCGAGATGACTCCCTCGTTGAAGTCCTGGGCGAGGATCTCTCGTCCCCTCCCGGAAGACTTATGGTTCAAGTCGGAGGTGCCGGTACTCAGGCCGAGCTTGACATCGGTCACGGGCGCGGTCATGGCCAGCAAGATGAGGACGGCGCCGATCGCCCACAACCCGGGATGACGCATGATCTGCCGTGCCCACCGCGCCCAAAGTCCGCCTTCCGGCGCCGGATGCGCCCCCGGGCGGCCCAGGAAGGGGATGGCCAGGGCGTCGACACGGTGGCCAAGCGCCGCGAGTGCGGAGGGCACCAGGGTGAGGGCCCCCGCGATCATCACGCCGACGCTGGTGATCGCGCCGACGGCCAGCTCGTGGAAGATTTGCGCGTCGACGAGCAGCAGGCCGGCCAGGGAGAGCAGCACGGTCACGCCCGAGAAGAAGACAGTCTTGCCGGCTGTGGCGACTGTCGCCGCTACCGCCTCCGCTGGGCTCGCGCCGTGGGCCAGTTCCTCTCGATACCGGGTCACGACGAAGAGCGAATAGTCGATGCCGACACCGAGGCCAAGCATGGTCGCAATATTCGGCACGAAGAGGTTGAAGCTCATGAACGATGTGGCCGCGCCCAGCACACCAAACGCAACGCCGCCGCCGACGAGGGCCAACAGGATCGGGATCCCTGCGGCGACGAGCGACCCGGATGTCAGCACGAGGATGAGCAACGCCACAGGCAGACCCAACCGCTCCGCTCGAGCCAGGTCGTCACGTTCCTGCTGCACGAGGTCGGCAACGAGGGGCGACTTGCCGGTGAGGTAGACGCGCACGTCATCGGTCGCGACTGCCTCGACCCTGCGCGTGAGTTCCGGCGCGAGCTGTTGCCGCGACCGCCCAGAGCCGCTCAGGCCGACCACTGCGGCCGCCACATGCCCATCCGAGGAGACCTGGTCGGTGGCGCGGGGATCGAGCGGGCCCACGATGCCGACCACCTGGGGCAGGTCAACCACTGCCGCGATCGCATCCGCGACAACACGTTGGTAGGCGGGGTCTCGCACGGTCAACCGGTCGGACTGGAAGACAATGAGATCCCGCTCATTGAACGGACTGGTGAACCGCTCGTCGAGCAACTCCTCGGCGCGCTCCGACTCGGAACCCAGGACGCCGAGGGGCGGCCCGGTCAGCGCGTTTTCGAAGCGGGGCAGAAGGACCAGGCTTGCCAACAGAAGGGCGACCCAGCAGGCAATTGCGACCCAGCGATAGCGCGCCAGGGCGTAGCCAAAGCGGTAGAAGGTCAGCGGTTTGCCACCGTAGGCATGGGATTTGGGGTGCCGAACGTGACGGGATGACGTCATGGCTTCGCTGCCTGCCCTTCTCGCCGTTTCAACGGGTGCCTTGCTCCAGGCCTGCTTCCTTTCGTCTCATCGAGAGCATCCACGCGGGGGACTTTGCCCCCTGTCTGCCCGCTCAAACCGTCATGTCCTGCTAACGGTGCGTCGTCGGCCCCGGATTGCCGGGGAACCTCCGCACTCAGGGGTGAGCAACCCGAGCCAGCCCAGATTGAGTCAGACCTCCGCGCACCATTGCCAGGAGGTCGTCAATATCGAACGGTTTCCGGATCATCGCAACACCTTGCCGAGCCAGGTCGTCCTCGACCGCATCCATGACCCGGAGCGCGCCTGTGCAGACGACCACCGGGATGTGCGTGGTGTCCGTGTCCTGCTTCACCGCTTGAATGAGCGGCACGCCCGGCGTCTCCCCATGGAAGACGAGGTCGAGGATGATGAGGTCGGCTTTGGCCCGTTTGATCTCGTCGATGCCGCCATCGGCATGAGCGGTTAGCGAAACCTGATAGCCCTCCGTCCTCAGAATCTCGCCGTAAAGATCGAGGACGGGTTGCGCGTCATCGATGACCAGGATGTGAGGTCGGTGGCGTTCGGTCATCGGGAGCCTCCTCTCCAGGCTGGTGGCGGTTGCTGAGGCAATCGATAGCTGCGGGAACGACACGCCGGCAGCACGCGATCCGACACTCACGAGGCAACGCCGCCGGGACTTCGAATCACGACTCGCACGGTGTCGAGCACTTCGTCGCCCTCCGTGGCGAGCAACTGGCCCTCGTAGGTGGTGGCAATTGGGGTCGTAAACTTGACGACAGTGACCCCGCTGGCATCGATCGGCGTGGGGGTGACGAGGTCGCCAATGCGCAGCCGATAGGGAACGCCGTCGCCGTTGACGACATCGAGTTCGGTGGGTTCGCCTTCCTGCAGCACCAGTTCGTCGACTGCGAATGCCCCACCCTGCACCGTCAACGCCGTTTCCTCGACGCCTCCTGGAAGTGCGGCGAGGGCGGTAGGCGTGGTCTCTGGCACATCCTCGCGTTCGGTTGCCACCTCGGCTTCGTCGTCGCGATAGGCGAGAACCGCGAGGATTACCGCTGCCAGGAGCGCTGTCCCAAGAAGCATCCAGTTGAGCCACGGTCCGCGCCGCCCGCGCCGTCTCCCTTGTTCCTCACTCATCGACCCTCTCCTCCACCGCTCCGTGAGGAACGGGATGCCGGCCGCCGATTCGGCCAAGGCGGTGCCCGGCGCCCCGGGCGGCTCTCGAGCCTACCCCTCAGGTCGCTCACCGAGTGTCACGTCCAGCTCGAGCCGTTCGTCGCCGCGTTGCACGCTTACCGGAACGGTTTCGCCCGGGGCGTAGGCGAAGAGCACCTCAGCGAGAGAGTTCTCCCGGTTGATCGTCACACTGTCCAGGGCCACGATGACGTCGCCCTCTCGGATCCCGGCTTCCGCCGCCGGGCTGCCGGCCTCCACGCCGGTGACGAGGACGCCCTGCGCGATCGGCAAGCCCTCCTGGACCGCCAGCTCTTCGGTCACCGGTGCGACCGCTACGCCGAGGAAGGGGTATTGAACCTCGCCGTTGGCGATGAGCTGCGTGGCGATCTTCTGGACCGTGTCAGACGGGATGGCAAAGAAGAGCCCCTGAACCGGCTGACCGTTCTCTTCGGGGATGCCCAGCGTGTTGACCCCGATGACCTCGCCAGCGAGGTTGAAAAGGGGGCCGCCGGAGTTGCCGGGGTTGATCGCGGCGTCGTGCTGGATCAGGTTGGTGTAGATCGTCGGGACGCCGGCGGTGGGCGGGAAGGTGCGGCCCAACGCGCTGATAATGCCTTTGGTCACGGTGTTGGTGAATGTCCCCAGCGGTGAACCAATGGCAAGCACCGGCTGCCCCGGTTCAAGGGCGTTCGACTCGCCGAACGGCACGGCGGGCGGGAGGTCTTCATCGACCCGCACCACGGCCAGGTCGCTGACCTCGTCCGCGCCGACCAGCTCAGCCGGGTGCGCTTCACCGTCGGCGAAGATCACTTCGAACTCGTCGCCGCCGTCGACGACGTGCCAGTTAGTGACGATGTGTCCTTCGTCATCAATGATGAAGCCGGTCCCGGCCCCCGCGGGCTGAAGGCCGCCAGTGTCGGATCCCAGGCCTCCCCGGCGCTGCTCGTTGATCACCGTCACCACCGCCGGCCGCACCCGTTCGACCACATCGGCGGCGCTCGTGTTGCTGTCGACCATAGGGGTTGCGGTGGTCTCTTGCGCTCGTGCCGGTGCTGCGGCGCCCAGGGTGAGCAGGACCAGCAAAGCGATCAATCCCGCCGTCAGTCTCCCCGTCCGAATCTTCATCATCCCGCGTTCCATCGCTAAGCCCTTCCTTCTGTTCTATTGGCCGAGCCCTGAAAGGGGACCAACTCCGTCAACCTCCGCCACCGAGGAACCGGGGAGCGGCTATGCACGAGCCGGACGAGCGACCGCAAGTGCCACCTAGTAGAACCGAAGCGCGTCCACAAACAACGACACCAGCAGGAGGATGACGAAGAACACCGCGATCGGGTACAGGCAGCCGCAGCCCATGTAGGGACGGTTGATGGTTCCCCAGTACCCACGGTAGCGGCCGTACCCGCTGGGAGGCGGATCTTGAGGTGGGACGGCCATGGCGCTCCTGTCTCCTCCGGTTCTGTAGCCCGAGCCAGCGGCAACTCCGATGGCCCGGGCCGATGCGCTAGTACGGGTAGTAGGGGTACGCCGGATACCGGTACCCGAGCCCCCAGTAGGGGGCGTAGCCGTAGTGGCCGTAGACATCGCCGTAGTAGGACTGGTCGTAGACTAGGTTCGGGTCGTAGGCGGGCGCCTCAACCACCCGATCCCGGGACTGGTTGACGTGCACGTGGTGCTCGTCGATGCGGGTAATCGCGTCGATCGGGATGAGAAAGGTTCGCTCTCCGATACCGAGCACGCCCCCCGCCGCCACCCGGAGGAAGCGCACCTTCGATTCAGCCTCATCCAGCAGGAGGGCGTCCACCTCGCCGATTTCCTGGCCTGCCTGATCGATGACGATGCGTCCCCGCACGTCCTCCGCTGAGTCTGCGAGCGTCATCTCCGAGTCATCAAGCGTTCGTAGCATCTCGGGTTGTCGCGTCGTCATGCTCTTTCCTCCTTATGCCTGCGTTGCCAAGGTCTGGTTCCTCGATGGGTAGCCGGACCTTGTTGGTCGTTTTCGTCCACGCCACGATCTTGGTTTCGGGCCTAGGGGGCCGGCGTATCGTGCAGACCTTGTTCCCGTATGGCGGTCGATCGGTCGAACAGTTAGACGGTGACGGCGTTCATCGACTGGTTCGAGACCGACGCGAGGTCGGTGTTCTGCTGCAGCACCCCTGCATCTGAGCCCAGCGAAGGACATCTGCGTCAGGAGTTGGTTCTCCTCTCCACGTCTATGCCGGAGTCGCGACGGCTTGCCCGTCTTAAGCCGGCCAGGATGGCTTCGGTTGGATCCGAGTAACGCTCAACCACCCGTTCGTCCGGGTCGTCGCACCAGGCGTAGTAGCCGGCGCCCCACGGGCCCTCGAGCACGTAGACCAAGCACCGCTCCCCTTGCAGCGTCACCCACCGGCCGGAGAGGGAAATGTCACCGTCCAGCCCCAGTTCGTGGAGCGCATCGACGAGTCTCGTCATCGACCCTCCCCGTGCGGGTATGCGGCCCCAAACGGGGGTGCCATGTCCTACCCTACCGGGGCGGTGTGAACGTGCCGGTGAGCAGTGGTGAACCGTGGGGTGAAAGTCGGTAAACGGAGGTGAACGAAACGGCAATCGGGGACCCAGGAGGAGGGAAGAGCGGACCTAAGGGGGCGCTGTGGATGGAGATGGTGGGAATGCCGGCTTCGCTGGATCAGGCTAGTGCCTGCGAGGCGTCCTGCGTGGCGATGACCGACGGGCGAGCCGGGCTCCGGTCAGGAGGACAAGGAGAAGGAAGGTACCCCAGAGGTAGCCGCCGAGAACGTCGGAAGGCCAGTGGGCCCCGGAGAAGACGCGACCAAAGCCAGTGACAATCATCGCGAGCACCGAGATGGTCCACACCGCCCAGCGGACCCCCCGGTGCTCGACCTGATCCTGTACGACGATCGCGGCACTCCCGAAGACGAGCACGACGCCCATGGCGTGGCCGCTCGGGAATCCGTATCCCGGCGCGTCCTCGGTCACTCGGACGAGGTCGGCGGTGGGACGGGGACTTTCGGCAAGGCGTTTGAGGAGCGGGTTGAGGCTCCGGAGGAGGCCCGCGGCGAGAACGAGCCAGACCGCGGTGGGTCGGCCGGCGCTCCAGAACAGGAGAGCGGCTACGCCGGCCAGGAGAGCCGCGCCCGGTGTGGAGCCCAGCCAGTAGCCGGCCTCCGCAAGCGTGCCGGCGACCGGGCCGAGGCCGGCCCGTTGCATCCACCGGGCAACCGCGACATCACCCGGAAGCACCCCATCCCCGGCAGCGGCGAAGGAAAGCGGGATAACCACCGCAAGCAGCAAGGCGGCTAGCCATGCCAATGGGCCTACGTCCTCGGCACTCAGCCGTTCAGTACTGCGCATGGCCTCACGTCGCGTTCCCACGCTTGCTCCCCCCGCCGATCCGCACCGGCCGCCGCTTGGATCATACCGATCTGAGGCTGGCTGCTCACCGCTTCGACCCGAGCAGGATTGCTGGCGCCCGCTGTTCGCGATGGCCCGCAAGACCACCGAGTGCCGCCGCTATCGGTAGCAGCGCCATTCCCACGAATGCGTACCATGCCGTGGCGATGACTCGCTCTCGCGCGCGGCTCAACGGATCGACAGATGCTGGCGCACCTGGTGCTGGGGTAGCGAAGGGGATCGGCACACCGACCCCGTCGACGGCAGTCGCGTCGGTCTGATCCAACGCCCGCTCGACGCTCCCGAAGTCCGCGGCGTCGCCAAATGCGGCGTCGAGCAGCACGATGAGCAGGAGCAACGCGAGGACGCCGGCGGCGAGGGCGACTGCGAGGCTACCAGCGGTCGTCCGTGCCGACGCGATGCGGGCCGCGCCCCAGCCGCTGGTCGCGAAGGCCAAGATGGCAGCCGGCCCGCCCCAGAGCAGCGCGGCTCTCGTCTTGGTGGCACCGCTATCCCCGATCGACAAGGTCCATCCGGCAAGCCCCCCGATCCCGGTGAGCGCAACCAAAACCAAGAGACCGAGCAAGATGCCCGCTGGGATGGCACCCCACCGTCGGATTCGATGCGCGTTCATCTCGTTTCCTCTGCGCGGCAGTGAGGAGCACGGCTCTCCCTCGAAGGTTGGAGCGGCGACGGGCGGTTCACGTCACCAACCCCACCGACTGTGCGACAACCACCGGCTCCCCCTCGAAGGGAGCCAGACGCTCGTCGTCCAGATCCACCCCGATCTCCGCCTCGATCGCTTTCAGCTCGAAGCGGCGCACCTCTCCGGTGACGTAGGCCGTGGCCTCCACGAAGAGTTCCGGATGTGGCGTGGCACTGACCACGAGCAACGCGTCGTCGTCGAGCAGGAAAGCGTGCGGCGTGAGGAGATGCTCCTCGACTTCGCCGCTGACCGTCACGACCGTTCCCAGGTACTCATCCGTTCGGTGGGTCACGTCGTAGACGGTGATCCCGATCTCATACCCGCTGGACCCGATGTCAAACTCCTTGTCCCCCACTCCGCGCCCCTGGGGTGAGTTCGGCGCGATAGCCTTGGCGACAAGGACCGACGTGCCGTCGTAATCGTCCAGCACCGCAGCGTCTAGGCGATCCCCCAGCTCCGCTAGGGGTGCAGAGCGGTCCAGGAGGCGGACTACCCCCGTCACCTGAACCACGTCGCCCTTGCTGATGGAAGTCTGGTTTGGTGGGGCGACGAGCGTCCCCAGGTCGGCAGCCGCGATGACCAACACCTCGTCGCCCACCAACCAGGTGTCGTTGCCAATGATCATCGCCCGGGGACCGAGCAGGTCGTCGACCTCGGCGCTGATAGTCACGGTTTCCCCCTCCATCACCTCCGGGTGGTTGGCAACCTCGGTCAGGTTGACGCCGACATCAGGACCAGCCGACTGGTCGGAGTCGAAGACGGCGTTGGCCACTGCCCAGATGTTGGGATACAGCCAGAGCGTCAAGGCGATCAACACGACCATCTCAACGGCGATCCCTGCTAAGGCGATAGATCGCACGGAGAACCGGGAGCCGGAGGAGATCTGCTGGCCGACGCGATCGGCTCCCGCCGGCGCTACCATGGGAGTACTCCCGCGCAGCCGCAACCCGCGACCAGCACAGCGTCACTGGTGATTGGTGAGGCGCGCAGCACGAGCGCCCCGCCCGGCGCCTCGTACACGGTGTCCGTTGTGGCTCGGATGGCATCCGCCATGGGCCCAGCATAGGCCCAACTTGCCCCCAGGCGCTCCTTGTCGACGACGACCCAGGCGCCCGGATGGGCTGCTAGGGTCTTGCGGAGTTTCGCGGGTGACACGATGGCCTCCACCCCGACCCAGTAGTCAACTAGGCGGCCGTCGACCGCCAACCGGGTGTAGCGCTGCGCCCGGGGACCGTCCTCCGGGCCCGCCAGAAAGAGGAGGTCGTCACGGTTCCCAAGCGCCAGATAGGCCACCGCCGGTAGAGCGACGATCACCGGTTCACCCGGCGCCCGGTGCTCGACGACGTACTCGAGTGCGGCGGTGTGATCGGGATGCACTACCGGATGATCGAACCGCCATGTGAGGCCAGCAAGAAGGGAGGCGACGGCTACCGGAGCGAAGCCGTACACCGCGATGCGCCCGAGCCAGTCCATGCCGCTCCGTGTCGCCGGCTGCCGGGTGAGCAACTCGAGCGCAACCGCGGCGACCAGGACGTAGCCCAGCAGATGGACGTGGAGCAGGTAACGCTCCTTTGGCGACACCGTAAAGATGCCCACGGCGATGACCGGCACCCAGTAGAGCGGAAGCAACGCCGTGGTGGCGTGCCGGCGCCGGAGATCGAGAGCCTCCCGGGAGTCGATGAGGTAGGAGCGACCAGCGATCAGCGAGGAGCAGGCGACAAGCAGTGCCGGTCCCAGCCAGGCAAGGTTGCCGTCTCGGAATAGGGCTGCCCAATCTGGAGAAGTCGACCCGGGTCGCAGTCGCCCGAGCGGCGCGAGCAGGTTGTCGCCGACAAACGTGAGGAACGGCCCAGGCGCAGCGGTCGCCCCACCCACGCTCGCAGACCCGAGCAGGCTGTTGAGGGCGATGAGCACGAACGGCGCGAGGAGGCTCAGTGCCAACGCCCCCCCGAGTCGGCGCCAACGCCCAAGGAGCGATCGTCGATGGATCAATCCGGTGGTGAGCGCCATCGCCGGCCAGAGCAGGGCCGCACCGATGTGGGTGAAGACCGCAGCCCAGAAGACGACCACCAACCCCGCGACGAGCGGCCACGAGGGCGGGATGACCAGGGCGCGAACGAAGATCCAGGCGAGCGCGAAGGTTAGCGTCTGGAGGAGCCCGTACATCCGCACGTGGCCGCTCCACTGCACGCTCACCGGATCGATCGCGACGAGGAGGCCGGTGAGCACGCCGACGTGGGGATCGCTGGTGACGGTGCGACCAAGGCGGTAGGCGAGGTAGACGGCGACCGTGCCGGAGAGGACCGAGACGAAGCGCATCGCCGCGAGGTTGTCGAGACCTCCGGCACCAAGCCAGACGAACGGGGCAAGCAAGTACGACAGCGTCGCACCTTGCAGATAGACGGTGCCGGAGGGGAGGATGGGAACGCCGCGCTCTACCAGCGCGTGGGCGGCAAGGACACTGGCCGCCTCGTCGACGTGAGGGGAGAGGTGCTCGGCCGCCGACAGCCTGAGCAGGAAGGCGAGCGCAAGCGCGAGGCCGACAGCCAGCGGCAGGACAACGCGCCGGTCACCGAGCTTCCGCTCCTCGGCTGGCAGCGTCCGGCGGATGCCGCCCAGCCCACCGGCCCACCCTTGGTGTTCCGTCGGCGTGTCCGTGTAGGGAGCGTGCGGGGAGAGTTGCGCGTCTCCCGTCGGCCTCACCCGCATCACTCCCGGCCGCGGAGAGATCTGGGGTGACTCAGCTCGCTCGCACCGGTCATCACTACACGCTTCCCGGCTGTGTTTGCCCAGGCCCTGCCAGCCATCCGAGCCGGTCGCCGAGAGATGGTGACCGCTCCGGTTTCTATCAGCACGGGTGCCGGTGCGCGAGTCGGTGGAGGACCGGCGCCAAGGAGGAGCGCACAGGCTTGCTCAACAGCGCGGTCGAGGTAAACGCCGAGCCGACTACGTCTCATTGAACGTCTCCCCACCCTGTCTCGGGTCCTGGATCGTGCCGCCTCTCGCCCCGGGTTCGGGGGGCGTCGCCTGCCCTCACTGGTCCGCACCCTGGGTCGAACAGCACCGGCGAGAGATCGGTGATGACTCGAGTGCCTCCTGCCCTACCGCTGCCTTTAAGTAGTTGGCAACGGTCGACAGGCCCTAAGGCTCTCAAGGGGAGGGTAGTGTTTAGGGGTAGACGCGGCGGTGTTGAGAAGTGAACGCCGTCGTGAACGGCGGGTGAACGTTGGTGAATTGGTGGCAGTTCGCCACGCCGCTCGAGTCTTCAGGCCGTCTCGGCGGGAGGATCATTGGGCCTGGATACGGTCGGCCTGCCGTTCTCCACCCGACCGCCCACCGTGGCGAGCGGCAATGCCATGTGGAACGCTGTGCCACGCCTCGGCTCGCTTTCGGCCCAGAGGCGTCCGCCGTGAAGATCGACGAGGCTCCGGGCGATCGCGAGCCCCAGCCCTGAACCGCCATTCGACGTGCTGAGGCGATGGAATCGTTGAAAGATAGCCTCCAACTCCGTGGAGGGGATGCCTGGGCCGTTATCGTGCACCGTGAGGCAGACCTCACCGTCACTGACTGTGCCCGAAACAGCGATGCGAGTGCCGGCCGGCGTGTGCTGGTGGGCATTCCCCAGAACATTCACGATCACCTGTTCCAACCGATGCTTGTCCCCCGTGACTGAGAGCGGATTGGGCAGATGGAGCTCTAACCGCTGGCCCTTCTGTCTGATGAGCGGGTGGATTGCCGTCGTCGCGTTGGCGACCACCCCCCGTAGGTCAAGCGGCTCGACATCGAGGTGCAGGGTGCCGGCCTGGAGTTGGTTGTGGGCAAGGAGGTCGTCGACAAGCATCCCGAGCCGCTCGGCATTTCGCCGCGCATTCGCCAGCAGTTGCCGCTGCTCGTCTGGGAGTTGGTCGGCTCCACTCGCCTCCAACATCCCGAGCCCCGCCTTGATGGCCGTGAGCGGCGTCCGAAGATCATGGGAGACCGAGGCGACAAAGATTTCTCGTAGCCGCTCCAACTCCTGGCGTGCGGAGACATCGCGCCAGGCGGCAAGGTGCACGGCGCCAGTTGGCAGTTTGACCATCGTCGCCGTCACGTCGACTGGCACCGGCACCCCATCTTTGCGGCGCAGTGTGAACTCGCCACGCCACAGGCTTTCACCTAAGAAGCGGTTCCACTCCCCGGAAATCTCCGCGGGATCCGCAGCCACGATATCGTCCACGCGGAGGCGGCATAACTCCTCCCGGCTGTACCCAAGAAGCCGCGCCGCGGCCGGGTTGACGTCGAGAAATCGGCGGTCTGCATCGACGACTACGATGCCCTCGGCCACCTCCTCGAACAGGCCACGGTAGTGGGCGTTGATCTGCGCGTTGTTGATGGAGAGGGCGGCGCGGTCAGCTAAGTCTTGGAGAAGGATTTCATCGGCAGGGGTATACGGCTGATCGGGCGTATTGCGGGTGAGGGTCAGCGTACCCAGGATGCGGCCCTCATGCCGGAGCGGGACGATCAACACGCTGTGGATGGGGAAGCGTTCCAAGTAGCCGGCGTACTCCGGCTTCGTCACGGCGGTCACGTCGGCTGGAGCCACCTTCGGCAGGAGCAGGGGCTGACCCGTCTGCAGCACCTGGCCGCTCGGTCCCTCAGCCAGCCCATGGCGCACATTCGTGTAGAGCTGCCCCATCAGGGCGTGGGCTTTCGGGTCCGGGTGATGCCAGGCGACCGGGACCAGCCATCGCCGGTCCTCGGAGGCGAGGCTAAGGACGCAGCAATCTCCGATCGTCTCGGCCGTTCGCCGGGCAACGGTCTCCACGGTTGCCTGCCAATCGGGGACGGCCTTGGCAAACGCGCGGGACGCCTCGGCGAGCACCTGGAGGCGGCCGGCGGCGAGGGCGAATCGTGTTTCTGCCCGTCGGCGACGCTCGTCGAGGGCGCTGATCAGCATGGCCACCAGGACGAAGCCGCCCATGTGCAGGGCGCTGTCGGTGGTGGCGGTGAGTTGGCCTTCAGGCTCCAGCAGAAGGAAATCGAGGGCGAGTGCGGACAAACCGGTCGCCAGCAGCGCGGGTCCCAACCCACTGAAGGCCGCGCTCAGGGCGACGGCGGCGAAGAACAGCGGCGAAGGAGTCTTGGAGAGCAGCGGCTCAAGCAGCAGCGTCAGTAGGAGCGCGACGACGGTCAACAGGACAGCGGCCCCGTAGCCTAGGAGATGAGGATGCTTCCGTGACAACGAGGATGGCGAGCCTGTCGTCGTTTGCATGGGGCGAGCCTTGGCCGGATAAAGGGCGGGTAGAGGCGACGATGCCAGTTGCCCCGCGGGCGGCCAATCAGCGCGTCATCGATCGAGGAGAACGGAGTAGATGAGAAGGCTGCATGGCTTCCAGGGCTGACAGGTGTTCAGGATACACCCTCGGGGACCCACGTCAATGACGTACGGAAAACTTCAGTGCCATCCACCAGCGTCAAACCCCTGCTCGACAGCCCGGCCGACCCAGCAGTGGACACGCCGTCCTGTCGATGACCCGGAACGGGCACGGAACAACGGGGCTGGATCGTCTGAGGTGAGGACATGTCGCCCATGGTGAGTTCGGCGGGGTTTGTCTGTCGGGAACCGGACCTCCCCGGCACGGGCACGAGGGGGGCGAGGTCATCGGGTAGACCTCGCCCAGGGGGAGTCTCCCACGCTCCAGGCATTCCGATCCGTCCATGCTGCCGCCCGCAACGGGAGCATGGACGGATTGGTACCGCTCCCTCCTACGATTCAGGCGTTCCCCCCGCCTCGGCGGTGGGGGTACCCGCACCCCGGCTATCGCTCCGCGTCGAGAGCCCGCGAAAAACGTAGACCGTGACGTCGGTGGTGTTTTCGCCGAAGACCGGGAAGTTGCTGGTGCCCCGCTCGAAGACGACGTAGCCGAAGTAGTCTGAGTTGTCGACGGGCCGGAGGCCGACCACCACCACGTCCTCGTCTTCCACGTCGGCGGCTCGGGTCAACTCGCCGCAGGCGATGATGGACGCGCCCGCGTCGGCGCTCTTATGAACGACGAGGGTGTTGGGAGACCCGAAGAGGTCATCGAAGGTGGCGTCAACCTCGTCTTCCGCCTTAAAAATACGGGCGTCTGGTCCGCTCACCGGCACGAGCCGTCCGGGTTCGTCGATCACGCCATCGGCGTCGACATCAATCCCCCGGTCAAGCAAACCGTCGCCGTCCAAGTCTTCGCCCGCATCGAGGAGACCGTCCCCGTTCAGGTCTTCGTCGAGGTAGTTCGCTTCCCCGGGGTCGAGAACGCCGCCCCCGTCGCTATCGGTGTCATTACGGCCGTCGGCGGCTGGTCCGCCGAGAAGTTCGTTCTCCCGTAAATCGTCCACGATGCTGTTAATACCGGCGGGCTGGAACTCGAGGGTGCCCACGTCATAGACCGGCTCACGTTGGAATCTGGCACAGGTGCCGTTGTGAATGGCGACCGGTGCGTTGGTCGCTTCCGCCACGCCGGGAGTCAACTCTGGGTTCTGCCGCGCGGACAGCGTGGAGAGGCCAGGGCCGATCCAGGCTGCAGTGAACCCAAGCATCGCCAGCGCCACGATCAGGGCCGTTCTCCAACCCACCGTCCGTTCCACGTAACTTCCTCCTTCCATCGACTGCCCCTCGATGTTCGGCGGATGGTCCCCGTTCCTGGCGGGGCGCCTCCCGAACTTTGGTTGGTTGGGAGGCTGGGTGGCCGGGTGATACGTCCTACGCAGTCTCACGCTGGCCCATCCTTGGTGCCTATGCGAGCGGGCCCTTGGACAGCGAACGGATGTTAGGAATCGACTGTGCTGTCATCCGCAAAATCGAATGACGGGCGGTTCCGCTCGGCCGTCACGGCTATCGTCAGAACAGCCTCTTCACTACCCGTGTTGCGGAAGGTACGGACGACATCCCGGTCCAAGGCGACGGTATCGCCGCTGGCAAGGGTGAACTCGGTCTCAAGGCTCACTTCGTCGTCAGCGGTTGGGGTGCCGGCGTTCCCGCCCGCACGTAGAATCTGGACACCTCCTCGCACATCTCCCTCCGTGATCGTGAGACCGACGGTGCCCTGTTCAACATGAACGAGCGCCGTGCCGGGCTGCGTGTGCGCCGGTAATTCAGCGTCCGGTTGGATCGTGACGCGCATCAACTGGAGAAGGCTGTCCCCTGGTGCGTCCGGGAAGGCGACGCCCAGATTCTCGAACGCAACGCCTTCGATCACATCCGGCGTGGCTTCCTCGTCTTGGGCGGAGGCACGGTGGACGCCCATCCCGAGCATCATCGAGGTGATGAGGGTTAGCGCCAGGGTCGTGATCAGCGTTCGTCGCATGAGTTCCCCTTTCGATGGGTGCCCTTCCGCGCTCGACGCCGTCGGAAGCTTGTCCGGCCGGAGCCAATGGAAGCGCAGCGCGGGCTCAGGATGTGGCATAGCCGCTCGACTGGTGAAGGAGAGGCGGTAAATCAACCGAATGGGCGCAAGACGGCTCTGGCACGGGGCTCGTGACCCGGGAGGCGGTCCAAGCTTCGTATCGGTTGGTGGCTGAATCGCTAGGCACCCGGCGGGGAGCAGGGCACCTAGCGATTCGGGCTGTGGTGACCAACTCACCAGGGCGGGCGGTTGGCCGGAGGATTGTTCTACTGACCGACGATCAATGTGCCTTCCATGCCCGCCTCACGCTGGCCGGGAACGTTGGAGTAGTACGTGTACTGGCCAGCAGGGGCGTTGATGGTGATCGTCCGGCTCTCATCCGGCTCCAGCGTCTCGTTGATGCCCAACTCGTCAATTGTGAAGTTGGCCCGAGTGGTCGAGAGGTTATGGAGCGTGACCTGGACGTCGGTGTCCGGCGCCACCCGGAACTCGCTGGGGTTGAACTCGTTGTTGCCTAGCTCGATCGCGACCTCCGTCGGCAGGTCGAATGGCTGAGGCGTTGGCGTGGGCGTCGGTGGCATCGGGGTCGGGGTCGGTGGGACCGGAGTCGGGGTCGGGGGCGGTGGGGTCGGCGTCGGCGGAGTTCGCGCCCCTTGGCCCGGCGCCTTGATCCCGCGGAAGAGGTACGCGGCGTACTCGCCGTCGTTGGCCTCGATCAGAGCGACCCCGGTGTAATTCGAGTCACCGATGGGCCGCAACGGAACGACGACGTTGTCCTCCTCAACCAGGTCGAGGACTTCGCCACAGGCAAGGTAGTTACCATAGGCCTGGGCACTCTCGTGGACGACCATGACATACGGGCCCTGGTTGACAAGTTCCTCGCCGTCGAAGTCGACCTCCTCGTCGGCCTTCCAGACCAGGCCCGTCATCGGATCGACCGGCACGATCACAACGAACTCGTCCTCCGTGAGAATGCCGTCGTTGTCAACGTCATCGCCGAGGACCTCGTCCTCGCCAAGAATCCCGTCGTTGTCGAGATCCCGGCCAATTTCAACCACGCCGTCATCGTCGAAATCGTCGGCGAGGAAACCTTCGTCCTCCTGATTGAAGACGCCGTCGTCACCGGCGATCCCCAGGAAGTCGTCGTCTTCTTCTGCAACGGGGTCAACGGGTGCGACGGGCTCAACGACCTCGTCTTCCTCGACGGTCTCTGCCGCCCCTTCGCCTTCCTCGAAGAACCCGCGGATCGGCACCAGTTGCATCTCGCCGGCGTCGTAGGCCGGCTCGGGCATGAACTGGGCACAGGTGCCATTGTGAACGCCGATGACCGGCGCGATTTGCCCCTGTGCAACGGTTGGTCGTGCCCCCGAGAGGGCCAGCACAAACGTCAGCGGGAGGACCAGGCTGGCGACCAGCCATCTGCTCGCGGACCGTATCGGTTCCATGAATACCTCCGCTCCTTTCTCTCCCTGAAGCGCGGCCTCGCCGTGCCTCCAAACGACACCCGGCGGACCGGGCGGTGGGGCCTCCTCCCGGCCCCGTCTTGTCGACCCTCCACGACCGGAGGATCGCCTGCAATCAACGGTACAGGGCGAGCGTGAACGTGCCGGTGAGTGGCGGTGAACAGGTTGGTGACGGATCATAAACAGAGGTGAACGACCAATGCGACGCACCGGGCACCAGCGGTCAGGTGGCCCGGCTGGAAGTCAGCCGTCGAGCCGGGGTGGGGATGAGCCAGGCGCGTCCCCTCTCCGAGAACGCGGCCGTGCCGGCTCGCTACCCCCGAGCCACCAGCCTGCCAGGCGCCAGCCGATCGCCGCCAGGCTGCCGCCGGCCAGCAAATCGAGGACGTAGTGTTCGCCCAGGTAGACCAGCGCCAGCCCCATCAGGCCGGTGTAGACGATGGCCGAGCTCGTCATGAATCGGCCCGCCCGGACGGCGGGTCCCACGAGCAGCACCGTCGCCGCGAAGTGGATCGACGGCATCGCCGCGATCGGGTTCGGTTCCAGCCGCACCTGGCCGAGCCGGGTGACAGGTTCCGCGTCGTCGCTGAAGAGCCGGAACGGCAGGTCAAGCTGGCGGAGCACCGCTTCGGTGACGCGCAGCATCTCGGTGAAGTGCCTGCCGGGGACCACCTCGGTGACCAGCCAGGGCGGGCTTGTCGGCAGGGCAAAGAACCCTACAAGGGCCAGGCTGAAGAGAACCAGTGTCGCGAGGACGTAGTGCCAGAAGAGCCGACGGTGCCACCAGAGGAGCAGCGCGGCTGCGAGGTGGGGAACGACGAAGAACGACAGGTAGACGGCCGTCCAGCCGTAGTCGTACCAGGCCAGGGGGGCAGGACCGTCGAACCACTCCTGGAGGAGAGCCGATGGGAGGCGCCCTCCAAAGAGCCACGCCTCTAGCCGCCCCACCAGGCCGAGGCCCCAGGTGGCCCAGATCGTGTCGTCGGCCCAGGCTCGCAGCAGGTTGAAGACTAGCCAGAGGCCAACGTGGGCGGCGACCGGCTTGACCAGCCAGGCCAGGCCGGGGAGCAGGGCCAGGACGGCGGTGAGGGTGGCGGTGCCCGCCACGATCGGGCGCCACTCTCCGTTGGTGGCGGCGTCCAGGGCAAGGCCCAAGGCGAGGGAGGAGGCTACGACCAGCAGGCGCTCAGCGCGCGAGCGCGGGTGCCACTGCTGCAGCAGCAAGCGGCGGGCGGCGGTGCGGTTGGGCATCGCTCCCACCTGACCGGCCTCAGCGGAGGGGGTCGGGGCGAAGGCCCGACATCCGGGTCGCCATGCCGGGCGGGCTAGCCTGAGGTGCTGGCTCCGGCGGTGCGTCCGTCACGAGCAGCCGGTCTGTCACCGGCCGATCCGCAGCGCCGCACCCAGGACAGGAGACCACGTAGACCCCGGGCGGCAGGATCACGTTCAGCGGCTCCGTTTCGCCGGGTCCCACCGCGGACTCCAGGACTTCGACGATGCCCTGCCCGCGGATGACCAGGCGGTACTCCTGGTCGAGGCTGCCGTTGAAGATGATGAAGTGCGTCGGCCCGGCCGGAATCTCGGGTTGCACCACGATCTCACCCGGCCGCAACTCGATCGGTACCGTCGTCACGAAGGCGACGTTCTTGTTGAGGTGAAGGCGGACGTAGACATCGCCGTCCTCATCGTCGAGGAGGACAGTCCCGGCGTGGCCTGAGTCGTCGATTGGGTGCAGGTTCACGATGATCTGGTCCAGGGCCAGGCTACCCTCCACCTCGCCACAGGCGACCAGCGTGTCGAGATCCCCTGCCCGCTCGTAGACGAGGACCGCGTGCGGCGGGGCAATGAGCTCTCGGAGGGCTGCGTCGATGGTGGCGGTCAGCGTGATGGTTGGAAGATCCTCGATCAGAACTGGAGGTGGCACCATCTCGCGCTCAGGCAACTCGTCCCGCACTTCGTCCTCGAAATCCTCTACGACCTCCTCCACCAATTCCGGGGGCGGCTCAGCGATCCCGAGAGAGAACGCGGGTTGCGGGGATGGGTTCTCGCATGTCCCAGCGTGGATGGCGGTTGGATAGGTCAACCAGTCGTCTACCGTCGGGTCGAGTTCCTCCTGGAACCCGGCCGACAGCGCGAGCGATGGCAACAGCGCCAGGACGATCGCCGCGGTGCCGAGGATCCGGCCCCAGCTTGCTATGCCATCCATACCCAATCGTCTCCATATGGCCGAGGGCAGCAGATGGTCAGGCATCCCTTTCCTCACGCCCTGTGCCTTGAGAACCCGGGACGATCTCTTCACTCGCTCACGTCGGAGCGAATGACCTCCAAAATGGCCAAGGTCGCGAGCTTTGAACCCGTTTGCCGCACGCTCCATGACCTACTCGTAATCACCCTGGTTCCTCAATCCGAAATCCACTTTAGGAGACAGGTGTGAACGTGCCGGTGAGCATCCGTGAACGTCGGTGAACGAGGGAGCCGCCTCCCGGCACCGGGGGCCCAGCTAGTTCTCGGCCATCCCGCCGACGAGCTGGATGTGGAAGACGTGCACCCGCGACCCCGGTTTTGGAAAGGGACACGTTCATTACGTCGCCGACCCCGCCGGATTCGTGGCCCCGCTAGCCGGAACGCTCGTGACCCGTCTGGATGGCTGCGCGGCACCGGGCCGTTGGCCGCAGTCGCGCGAGTCGACCTTCCTGGTCGAGGTAGGCAATTCACGACGAGAACGTGGAGATCCTGGCTCCCAGCCCGCCGGACACCAGGTAGGATGAGTCGCCTCACCGTCCGGGGCTCTCGTGGTCCGCCGCCGCCTCCTCGCCACCGTCCAGCTCATACGTGGTGGCAAGCGCGCACTGCTGGTGGACCGTCGTCAAGCGAAAACCCGGTCTGTGATGCCCGCTGCATGCGGGGGGCTCCCCAAATGTTCTCGCCGCGCTGGGGGCTCCTGGATATCCTTGCCTCCATCGTACATTTGCGATCTCGATGATCGAGGTGACGTGGAGAGGCCAAAAGGGCATCCGGAAGCTCCGGAGGATCCTTGGGGCGGTCGCTGGGTCCAGGTGGCAGCGCCGACACTGCCTGCCCGCAGTCGACGGGCGCGCGAAAGGGCCTCATGGCACAGGCATAGATGGAGCGACCAGCACGAGCCCTGAACGACGGCCCGGGCCAGGGTCAGAACGAGGGCGAGGGCCAGGGCTACGACGGGAGTAGGCAGGGATCGTGGAAGGACGAACTCCACGACTTCCTCCGCGCGTTCAGCGGCGCCTTCATTTTCGCCACGCCGCTGCTGTACACGATGGAGATGTGGTGGATCGGGACCTACGCGGATCTCTGGAAGCTGCTGGTCTTCCTCGGCGCCGCCTTCATCGTGGGCCTCGGCCTGGCTCACTCTCGAGGGGCCGGCTTCAAACGAAGGAAGGACCTGTTCGGCGCGTTTGAGCAGGCCGTGGACGTCGTCGTCGTCGGTCTCGTCGGAGCGGTGGTCGTGCTGCTGGTCCTCAACCGCATCGACCTGACCGTCCCGCTCGACAGCATCCTCGGCCAGGTAATCATCCAGGCGGTCCCGCTCAGCATCGGTGCCTCGGTCGCCAACGCGATTTTCGGGGAACGCGGCCAGCGGAGCCGCGAGAGCGGGAAGAGCGGAGAAGTCCGGGGTGGGCCGTTCCGGGCGTTCTTCCGGGATATCGGGGCCACGGTCATCGGGGGCCTCTTCATCGGGTTCACGGTCGCCCCCACCGCCGAGATCCCGCTGCTCGCCGCGGAAATGCAGTACGCCCACGAGATGGGGCTGATCGGCCTGTCATTGCTGCTGAGCTACACGATCATCTTCGTGAGCGGGTTCGGCTCCGGGCAGGGCCAACAGGCAGGACTCTTCCAGCGCCCGCTCACCGAGACGGCCCTGACGTACGTCGTCTCCCTGCTCGTCGCACTAGCGGCCCTCTATCTGTTCGACCGGATCGAGCCCGGCGACCCGCTGCCGCATGTCGTCTCGATGGTCCTGGTGCTCGGCCTCCCAACAACGGTCGGCGGCGATGCCGGAAGGTTGGTGGTATGACACCGGACAACGACCGTGACGCTCCCCGGAAGGGCCAGGGCAACCATCAGCAAACGGGGGAACGGGGCCGAGATGACCGCTCCGTCGCCGAGTGGATCACCTTCGCGATCAGCGCCGCGCTCATCCTCGGCGTCGTTGGACTCGCCAGCTACCTGTACGTCTCCGGGGGCAACAGCCCGCCCATTATCGAGACGGAGACCTTGGTCGACGAACTGCGGCGCGCGAACGATGAGTACTACCTGCCGATTGCGGTCACCAACGTGGGGGACGAGACCGCAGAGCAGGTGCAGATCCAGGTTCGCTTGGCCCCCGGCGCCGGGCAGCCGGAGACATCGGAATTCATGATCCAGTTCCTGGCCGGCGGCGAGACCGTGCAAGGGACGGCTGTCTTCTCCGCGGACCCCCTGGCGGGCGACCTCGCGGTCGATGTCGTCGGCTTCCAGCGTCCCTGACGGTCCCGCGACCGGACATCGGATCTCGGCGTACCGATGTTGGGACAGGGATGCCGACGTTAGGAATGGTCTGAGAGGTTACGACATCGGCGTGGATGAGGGGCCAACGCTGCCAGGGGCGAGTCCCTGAGCGATAAAGAGCCGGATTGTCGTGGTGCCGTCCGCATTGGCGTGTAGCCAGGCGATGCCGGTGGTGGCGGTCCCTTCAGTGGGCTGCGCCTGCAGGCCGAAGACGAGATCGTCACCGGTGCGAACGCCTCCGACGTTGCCGCAAGCGAGAACGATGTCGACCCCCTCCTCCTCATTGATGATGTGGACGTCAAGGGCGTGCGGCTCCTCGATCAGGCGGTCGAGCGAGGCGTCGACGGTTTCCACGAGCCTGACCGTCGGGAAGGCCCCCTCCGCCCCGACGGACTGGAAGCCGTCAGACGGCGTAGCGACGGGCGTGCCGAGGAGCGGGGCCGCGAAGCCTAACTCACCCAGCTCCACGACATCGTTTCCGAGCTGGCTGCAGACGCCGTCATGCAGGTGGGCCGAGAGGATCGCGTGAGCCGAGGCCGATTGCGGGGCCTGCGTGGCGAGGGCGAGTCCCAGCGCCAGGATGACGGCCGCGAGGATGGCAGGCCCTGTTTGTTTGGCGGTCATGGTGCGCTCTGCTCCTTCATGCTCATGACCCACTCCTCCTCTCCCGGGAGCTGCACACGGCGGCCCCGTTGAGATTCCGATCCGTTGCTTCAGCAGTCGCCGTCGATAACACCGTCTCTCCCGCGACGCAGTGGCTCAGGGGGAGGACGGTTGCCGGCCTCGCTTGGCCGGCAACCGGTGATGCGCGGAAGCCAGGTAGCTACTGAACGACCAGCGTTCCGGTCATGCGGTCTGGGTGGTACTCGCAGATGTAGGTGTACTCTCCGGGTTGGGCGTTGATCGTGACCGTCTTGGTCTCGCCTGGGTGGACCTCGACGTTGATCCCCAGCTCCTCGATCGTGAAGGTGTGCTCGACATCCGAGGGGTTGGTGACGGTCACTTGGACCTCACTGCCGGCCGGGATCGTGAACTGGGCGGGCTGGAAGGCAAAGCTGACCGTCTCGACCGTCGTCATAGCGGCGGTGGCGCCGACCGGCGAGCCAGCCGGGTCCGGTGTGCCAGCAGGGGCTGGTGTCCCGGCCGGGGCTTCACCAGCAATTGGCGTCCCGATGCCCACGTCCGGGACCATCTCTCCGGCCGCGGTCGTCTCGACGACGATCGGTGTCGCGCCGGGCCCTGTGATCGGTGTGGCAGGTGGGGCCGCTGGCGTGGCGCCCTGCGCTCCAAGGGTGTAGGCGAAGACGCCATTGGTGCCGGTGCCCCCGCCAAAGTTTTGTGGCACCCCGCTCGTGAAGTACACACTGTCGCCGGCCGCGAGCAGGGCCGAGGCAATCGCTCCGTGCTTTTGGCTGGTCCAGAGCTGGGTGCCGTTGGCGGCATTGTAGGCCCGGACCACCCCGTCCAGCGAGCCGACGAAGTAGACATCATTGGCGAGGTAGCCCGCCGAAGGCACCGCCGCCGGTTGTGCCTTCGGGACCACCCACAGTTGCCTCCCGGTCGCCTGGTCGAGCGCCTTGATCGTGAGCGGGTACTGTTCGGGCGGCGCCCCGTAGGTGTAGCTGTTGTTGCTCCAGACGTAGATCGTCTCCGGGCCGACCGCTGCCTCGGCATGGATGCCGCCGCCGAGGCCGCCGTAGCCGACCGTCGTCAACCAGACGATCTCGCCGGTTTCCCGGTCGAACGCCCAGAAGATGCCGCTCTTCTGGCCAGCGCCGACCAGCTCGCGCTCCACACCATCGATGGTGACCTCAAAGAGCTGCGGGCCTGCGCCGAAGTCGTAGTCGGGGCCAATGGGTTGCTCCTTCGTCCAGACATCATGCTCGGTCGTCTGGCTGGCCCAGCGGATGTCGCCGGTCTTGGCGTCGACGGCGATGATCGCGTCCGAGAGTTCGGTGGCTTCGCCGGTGTAGTTGTTGCCGGTGGTGAAGAAGAGCGTGTTCGTGTCAGGGTCGAGGGCGAAGGAGCTCCAGACGGCGACGCCGTTGTGCGGCGCCTCGACCAAGGGGCGCTCCCAGACGAGTTGCCCCGTCTTGGCGTCCAGCGCCACGACCTTGCCTCGGAAGTCCGGCTGGAAGTTGGGCATCTTCGCTGAGAGCACCTCTTCCACAGACTGCACGCCGATGTAGACCAGGCCGTCATGGTAGAGCAGCTTGCCGACGTTGCCCGCCTCGGGATCCTCGGCGAAGTCGGTCTGCCATCGCACCTCGCCCGTGGCCGTATCGAGAGCGAAGGCGTTCCCCTCGACGCTGGCCTCGAAGAGCATCCCCTCCCCGAGGGCACCGGTGCCGGCGAAGCCGTGCCACGGCCACTGGGTCATCGGCTGCTCGACCTGCTTCTGCCAGAGCACCTGGCCGGTGGTGGCATCCGCGGCGTAGACGGCTCCGCCCCAGTCCGCGAAGTAGAGGCGGCCGTCGGCAACGAGCGGCCAGTGCGACACGTGAGTCTGCGTCGGGATCGACCAGGCGAGCCCCAACTGGTCGACGTTCTGGGTCGTGATCGCCGCCTCGGTCGTGCTGTGCCGGTTTCGGAGGTCGAACCCGATCGGCGGCGAGTCCTGGGCGCTGCCGGCAATGGCCGGCAGCAGTGGGAGAAGCGCGACGGCCATCAACAGCCTTAGGAGTCGACGCATGCTGCTCTTCATCCCCGAATCCTCCTCACCGCGCTCGTTCCTCCAGGGCCCGACCGTTCGAGCCCGCCGCGCCAGACCAGGGGAATTGGAGGCGGGATAGGTAGCTTGGCCGCCCGCGCTCAGCCAGGCCTAATCCCGAGCCCGCCCTGCCTGTCGCCCCCGTGCTGGGTCCAAAGCTCACCCTAGCGGACAGGTGTGAACGTGCCGGTCAGCAAGCGTGAACAATTCGACAATGAGTGGTGAACGTCGGTAAACGGGGTTGACGCCGGCGGGTCTTCCATGGAGCGGCTCACGACCCCGGGACCCGTCGGGGGCGGTTAGAAAGGAGCACTGGGCTTGGCCGGACGTTATCAGCAGGGCCTGGCGGTGAATCCCTCAACGAGGTGACCCACACGACTCTTCGACAGCCGGGCTAGCTCGCCGGTTCGAGCGACCAGCCGTAGACGCCGGCGATCAGCGTAAGTAGTCCGGCAGCGGTGAGTACAGGCAGTCCCAAGGCCCCGACCGGAATGTGCGGGTTGTCCACCAGGAGACCCATGGCCCCCAGGAAGAGTCCAAACGACGTCACCAGCGGCCAGAATGACGGGTTGGGCAGGTGGATGTTGTGCGGGTCCCCGGCCTCCGCCCGGCGCTCGGCCTGCTCGCGTGGGTCCTCGTCGGGTGCCTCGGCCTCACCGATCTTGATACCGGCGATGGTCGCCTCGACCTTCTCTTCCTCGGCGTGCCCCTCTCCTTCGTATTGGCCGTATTTCTCTTCCCAGAGGGGGTCCCGGTGCCGGACGACCGGGATGGTGGCGAAGTTGTAGACCGGCGGCGGGGAGGGAATGGACCACTCCAGAGTGGCCCCATCC
The DNA here is from genome assembly GCA_030773875.1 of Chloroflexota bacterium. The sequence goes on from JALYMD010000543.1 coordinate 32,473, forward strand.
CACGGATCTGGCCCGGCGGGCTGGCCGCTCTTGAGGCTCCGGTACACGGCGGCGAGGAAGACCAGCACCGAGGCACCGAGCAGGTACGCCCCGAGGGTGGAAACCAGATTCCAGCCGCTCCAGCCACTCCCATCGCTATAGGTGTAATAGCGCCGGGGCATGCCTTCCAGGCCCAGGAAGTGCATCGGGAAGAACGTCGTGTTGAACCCGACGAAGCTCAGCCAGAAGTGCCACGTGCCGAGCCGCTCGTCCAGGAACCGGCCGGTCAGCTTGGGGAACCAGTAGTAGATGCCGGCATACAGGCCGAAGACGCTGCCCCCGAAGAGCACGTAGTGGAAGTGGGCGACGACGAAGTAAGAGTCGTTGTGGTGGGTGTCCACCGGCGGAGAGGCATGCATAACCCCGGAGATCCCGCCGATCACGAACTGGGAGACCAACCCGGTGGCGAAGAGCATCGCGGGCGTGAATTTGAGAGATCCCCCCCACATAGTGGCGGTCCAGTTCAGGATCTTCGCCCCGGTCGGCACCGCGATGATCATCGTTGAGACGGAGAAGACCGCGTTCGGAGTCGGGCCGAGCCCGACGGTGAACATATGGTGGACCCAGACTCCGAAGCCGAGGAAGGCGATCGTCGCGGTGGCGTAGACCATGACCGCATAGCCAAAGAGCGGCTTGCGAGAGAAGACCGGAATGACCTCGGACACGATGCCGAAGGCCGGCAAGATCAGGATGTAGACCTCCGGGTGGCCGAAGATCCAGAACAGGTGCTGCCAGAGCAGCGGATCGCCACCCGCGGCCGGGGCGTAGAAGCCGGTGCCAGCGTAGCGGTCGAAGCTGAGCAAGATCAGGGCGACGGTGATGGCAGGAAAGGCCATCACGATCAGGATCGAGACAATGAAAGTGGACCAGGTGAAGAGCGGCATCCGCATCAGGGTCATGCCGGGGGCACGCATGTTCATGATCGTGACGATGAAGTTGAACCCGGCCGCCATCGAGGCGACGCCGAGGACCTGCAGCGAGAGGGTCCAGAAATCGACGTTGCGGGTCGGATTCCAGGTCTCCTCAGTGAGCGGCGCGTAGCCGTACCATCCCTGGTTCGGGGCAACGTTAAAGAACCAACTCAGGTTCAGGATGATGCCGCCGAACAGAAAGCTCCAGTAGCTGAAGGCGTTCAGTCGCGGAAATGCGACATCCCGGGCGCCGATTTGGAGCGGGACCAGAAAGTTAAAGAAGGCGGAACTGAGCGGCATAACGGCGAGGAAGATCATCGTCGTGCCGTGCATGGTGAAGAGCTGGTTGTAGGTCTCGGCTCTGACCACGTC